>JAJZEG010000216.1 GCA_021828605.1 Pseudomonadota bacterium
TAGCAGGGATTCTACTGTTGGGCCGCGATGGACATAGCCATCGCGGGTGAAATCCTCATGGTTTTCCTCGATGCTGGGCAAATCATAGAGATAATTCACCATGATCCCGTAGGATTCCGCCATGCCCCGCGGTGCGGAATTGGCCATTGCGTTGATCCGCTCGAGGCGCGCGCCATTGCCGAGGTGAAATTTTGCTACTGGATCAATGCGCCAAAAAGCGGGGGTGGCGGTCAGATAGCGCGCACAGAGTCGCGAGAGGATGATCTGCGTATCGCCTGCAACCGGCTGCGCTGGGTCGGCCAGTGCTGCGATCAGGCCAGCGTCATCCTGATCGCCAATCTCGGCTAGCACCGCTGCACCATGCGCGCCTTCCAGCCAACGGCGAAAGCCGGGGACCGGCGACAATGTTGCGAATTGCGCAAGGTTTGGTAATTCGCTTTGTAATTCCTCGACCACTTGCTTGATCAGCATGTTGCCGAATGAAATACCGCGCAGCCCATCCTGGCAGTTGGAAATTGAATAAAAAATGGCGGTGTCGGCGGATTTTGCCCGCTGGTGCTGCACGGCCTCGTGCTCATCCTGCTGATCGAGCAAGGCGGTAACCGAGCCGGCCAAGCCCTTAACTAACGCAACTTCGACAAAAATTAACGGCTCGCCGGGCAATGCCGGATGAAAAAATCCGAAACAGCGCCGGTCGGCGGCGAGGCGGCGGCGCAGATCCTGCCAGTCTTGAATTTCATGCACCGCCTCATAGGCGATGAGTTTTTCCAGGATTGCTGCCGGTGTTTGCCAATCGATCCGGCGCAGTTCGAGAAAGCCGCGATTGAACCAGGAGGATAATAAATGGCGTAAATCCGCGTCCAATCGCTGATGGCCAGCGTTGACCGGGCGCTGTTCGAGCAATTCGCGGCGCAGCGAAATTAAGGACGCGGTGGCGCCGGGCGCCATGTTCATCCGGCGCAATAATTCCTGGCGCGGCGGCTCGGCGCAGGCGGCGAGCCGTGCGGCATTTTCAGCATCGGGCTCGGCGATATAGGAAGCGGCAGCGGCACGTAATAAGGTGGCATCGGGTAAAAAACCATCGCCCAGAAAGGTGAAAAACGCGGCGCGATCGGCCTTGTTTAAGCCGGTCACCACGCCGAGCAATTCGCGGGCAATCGCGGCACCGGAGGCTTCGCCGCGTTCAGAAATCAGTGATTCGGCGAGCAATTTGGCGTAGTCGATGGGGTGCTGAGCGGCAGCGCCCGACGCATTGCCGCGTCGTCCGCGTTCGGTGATGGCGTTGAGCAGGGTCGCGAGCCAGCCAAGCTGGCTCTGCCCCCGGCTGCCAGACCGGTCGCTGGCGCGCTCGCTGCTGCTCACAGGCGTCATTATCATGCTCCAGGAATGCAACCATTATTGACCAGCGTTCATTTGGGCACAACCGGTATTTTTTCATCCGTCTTCACCGCCTGCCACAAGGCTTCCAGGGTGGTTAAATCGACGCCAGAGGGAGCAAGGCCTTGAGCCGCCAGGCGCTGTTCGACCGCGCGGAATCGTCGTTCGAATTTCGCATTGGCGCGCGCCAAGGCCGCTTCGCCATCGCAGCCGATTTTGCGCGCCAGATTAACCAGCACGAACAGCATATCGCCCAATTCATCTTCGAGGCGGGCCGGATCGGCGTGGGGCAGCTCGGCGCGGAGTTCTTCGGTTTCCTCGTGCAATTTATCGAGAACCGCGTTGGCGTCCGGCCAGTCAAAGCCAACTCGGGCGGCGCGGGCGCTGAGTTTTTTCGCGCGGTTGAGGGCGGGCAGGGTGGTGGCGATGCCATCGAGCGTGCCGCTCATCGCCTGGGCCGCGCGTTCGTTTTGTTTTTGCGCCTCCCAGGACGCGGTTTGCGCCGCCGCATCGGCGATGCTGGCCGCCTCGAACACATGCGGATGGCGGCGGATCATTTTGTCGGTGATCCCCGTCGTGACCGTCGCGAAATCGAACCAGCCGCATTCTTCGGCGAGGCGGGCATGGTAGATGACTTGCAGCAACAGGTCGCCCAATTCATCGCGCAAAGCGGCTGGATCATTTTTCATGATCGCGTCTGCAACCTCATAGGCCTCCTCGACCGTATAAGGGGCGATGGTGGTGAAATCCTGCGCCAGATCCCAGGGGCATCCCGCTTCGGGGTCGCGCAGGCGGGCCATGACAGTGAGGAGCGCATTGATCGGGTGGTCTTGCATCGGTTGGACCTCACAATAGGTTGATGGGCAGCATTTCAAAATCGCGCTATTTAGGCCATTGCAAGGAGCAAAAAAATGATCGTGCATCGACAACGCGACTGGGATTTGCCGGAAACGGCGGCGACGCCGGAGCGGTTCGGGCTGGATCGTCGTGCGGCCCTCGCGGCGATGGGTGGCATGGCGCTCGGCTTTGGCGCGCTGGGTGAGGCGCAGGCGCAATCGAGCGCAGCGCCGCAGGCCTATTCGCCGCGCGCGATGCGTTTTGACCCAGGCCGGGTGATTACCCCGTCGCACTATACCGAGACCTATAATAATTTTTATGAGTTCGGCCTGTCGAAGGATATTTGGCGTGCCGCGCAGAAATTGCCGGTTGAGCCTTGGAGCATTCGCATTGATGGTGCGGTGGAAAAACCGTTTACCATCAGCTTTGATGATTTGATCAAGAAGGTGAAGACCGAAACCCGGGTGTATCGGCATCGCTGCGTTGAGGCCTGGTCGCTGGTGGTGCCGTGGCAGGGTTTCGCGATGAGCGACTTGGTGAAACTCGCGAAACCGACCAGCCGGGCGAAATATTTGCGCTTCACCTCGCTGGCGGATCGGCGGGCGATGCCGGGGCTGGATATTCCGTTTTTCCCCTGGCCGTATCATGAAGGGCTGACCATGGCGGAAGCGATGAACGAACTCGCTTTCATCGGCACCGGCATGTATCACCAGCCGATGCCCAAGCAGGATGGCGCGCCGATCCGGCTGGTATTGCCGTGGAAATACGGGTTCAAATCGGCGAAATCGATTGTGCATATCGAGTTCGTGGAGAGCCAGCCGGAGACGTTCTGGGAAAAAACCAGCCCGGATATGTATGGGTTCTGGGCGAATGTGAACCCGAACTATCCGACCCTGCGCTGGAGCCAGGCGCGTGAGCGGGTGATCGGCACCGATCAGGTGGTGCCGACGCTGATCTATAACGGCTATGCCAAGTATGTGGCGTCACTTTATGCCGGTATGAAGCAGAACAAGAAATTATTCATGTAGATTGGGTCAATCGGGGGTGAACGCCATGGCGATGCCGTTGATGCAGTAACGCTTGCCGCTCGGCCCCGGCCCGTCATCGAACAGATGGCCGAGATGGCTGGCGCAGGTCGCGCAATGCACTTCGGTGCGGACCATGCCGTGGCTGCGATCGATGCTGGCCTCGACGCTGCCGGGCACGGGTGTATCAAAGCTCGGCCAGCCAGTGCCGCTTTCGAATTTTTGGCTGGTCTCGAACAGGCGCGCACCGCAGCCAGCGCAGCAGAACACGCCCGCGCGTTTTTCCGCGAGCAGGGCGCAGCTGCCCGGCGCTTCGGTGCCGTGGCCGCGCATCACCCGATATTGCGCTGGGGTGAGTTTTGCGCGCCATTCCGCCTCGCTCAGGCTGAATTTTTGCTCCTGCGCCATTATTTCGCTCCTTGGTTTCAGGGTGGAATGATAGCGCGATTGCGGGGCCTTCTGCTACCGGCTATCGGAGGGGGATGAGTGCGCCGGAAATTGAACGGTTGATCCAGCTTGTTGCCCGGCTGCCCGGGCTTGGTCCGCGCAGTGCGCGGCGCATTGTGCTGCGGCTGTTGAGCGATAAGGAACAGCGTTTGTTGCCGCTGATCCAGGCGATGCGCGAGGCGGCGAGCCAGGTGGCGACCTGCCAGATTTGCGGCACGCTGGATGGCACTAATCCTTGCGCGATTTGTGCGGATCCGACGCGCGAGCGGATGATTTGCGTGGTGGAATCGGTTGCTGATTTGTGGGCGTTGGAGCGTTCGGGGCTGTTTCGCGGGCGCTATCATGTGTTGGGCGGGCTGCTCTCGCCGATTGCCGGGCGGGGGCCGGAGACGTTGCGGATTGCGCCGTTGCTGACCCGGCTCGCCGATGCGCCGGAGGTGATTTTGGCGCTGCCCTCGACCATCGAGGGTCAGGCCAGCGCGCATTATCTGATCGAGCGGTTGAAGCCGATTGTGCGGGTGACCCGGCTGGCGCAGGGCGTGCCGGTGGGTGGGGCGATTGATATTTTGGATGATGGCACGTTGGCTCTGGCCCTTTCGGCGCGGCGCGAGGTGTGACGCGTGAGCGCGCTGATCCGTGGCCAAGGGCGGGATCTGCGGGTCGATTTTTTTCGCGGTCTCGCTTTGTTTTGTATTTTTCTGGATCATATCCCCCACGATACGCTGGCGCGCTTCACCGTGCGCAATCTGGCGCTGAATGATGCGACCGAGATTTTCATTTTGCTGGCAGGTTATGCGGCTGCTTTGGTTTACGGCCGCACGCTGGATCGGGCCGGGCCGGTCTCGGCGGGCGCCGCGATGCTCAAGCGGGCCTGGACTTTGTATATTGCGCATATTTTTGTAGCAGTTTTGCTGATTGCGCTGGTGGTCATGCTCGCGGCCTATACCAATCGGCCGCATTATCTCGATGCGATCGGGTTGCGACCGTTGATCGCTGATCCATTGCGGGCGGTGGTTCATCTGGCTGCGCTCACCTATCAGCCGGCTTATTTGAATGTGTTGCCGCTTTATGTGGTGATCATGGCGGCGATGGCGCCTTTGTTGGTTTTGCTGCGTCATCCGCGTTGGCTGCTCGGGGCGAGTTTCGCGTTGTATGTTAGTGCGCGGCTGTTTGGCTGGAATTTGCCGACGGCTTCGGGGCATGGTTGGTTTTTCAATCCGCTGACCTGGCAGTTTTTGTTTGTGTTGGGGATGGTCTTTGCCCGGTTCGGACGGCCTGATCTGCCGTTGCGCGCGACCGATGCGCTGGCGGTACTCACATTGATTCTGGGGTTTGCGGTGTTGCTGACCACCTGGATCGAGCCGGGCCTGGCGCGCCATGTGCCCGCTTTGATCAAGCCGCTGATCAGCAATATCGATAAGACCGGCCTGCATCCGTATCGGCTGGCCTCGATCCTGGCCTGGGCGTGGCTGGCTTCGCGGTTGGTGTCGGCGACACTGCCCTGGTTGCAGGGGTGGGTGGCGGGGATTTTCATTTTGATCGGGCAATATGGGTTGAGCACCTATTGCGCGAGTATTCTGCTCTCGTTCGTCGGGCGGGCGGTGCTGGAGTCGGATCGGGGTTGGCTCGCGCAGATCGCGGTGAATGGGGTCGGGCTTGGTGTGCTGTGGGGGATCGCGGCGTTGGGGGCGTGGTATAAAATGCAGGAGTCCAGCAAACATGGCTGAGTATTGGCGTCGCGCCGTTTTGATGGTTGCTGTTCTGGCGCCGGTGATCGGACAGGCGGCTGGTGTGGCTTGCCCGATCACGCCGATCCAGCCGATGCGTCTGCCGGTGATGCAGGCTGCCTTGGCGGCGCATCGGCCGATTATTATTGCGGCACTGGGATCGTCCTCGACGGCGGGGGCGATGGCGCGTGATCCGGCGGAGTCCTATCCGGCGGAATTGCAGAATGATCTGGGTCGGGCCTTGCCCGATGCTGAAATCAGCGTGATCAATCGCGGGATCAATGGCGAGGATGCGCGGCGCGAGGATCAGCGGATGGCGAGCGATGTGCTGGCTTTGCATCCGCAACTGATCATCTGGCAGGTGGGGGCGAATGCTGCGGCGCGCGGGGAGAATGTTCCAGAGTTTGCGCATCTGGTGCGCATCGGGCTGCGGCGGCTGCGCGGAGGGGGGGCTGATATTATTCTGATGGATAATCAGCGTTCGGATATTTTGGAGGCGCAGCCAGCTGATCAGCGGATCAATGGCGCGCTGGCGGCCCTCGCGCGGGAGTTTCGGGTTAATTTGTTTTCGCGCGACGCGCTGATGCGCCACTGGCCGCAGCCGCATCGGTTTCTGGCGCCGGATCATCTGCATTTGAACGATCGCGGCTATCGCTGCACCGCGCAGGCGCTGGGGGCGGCGATCAAGGCGGGTGTGGGCGGTGAGGGGTGATGGATTTTGTATTATTATTACGATATCGTAACAAAATGGCCGTGGCAAGATAGAGGAGCGAAATGGGTTTTTGAAAATTGCGGGGGGTTGGGGTGGTGACGATGGGTGATTGGGGGGTGGCGCGCGTGGGCGCTTGGGTGGGGTTCTGGCGGCGGGGGATTGCGACGGCTGCGGGCGGCGCGGGGCGTTGGGTGGGGGGTGCGCTGCGCGCGGGGGCGTCCGGGTTGGTGGATTGAGGGCGTGTGCCAGCGTTTCGGCGCGCGCGGGTGCGGCGCGGGGTGGCGCGCGGCTGGCGGGGCGGGGTGGTCAGGCCGGCGATGAGCTGGGCGCTGAGTTCAGCGCAATAGGCGTCGATCAAGCCGTGCAGGCGGCTTCGGTGGCGGCCGGGCGGTAGGGTCGCATCGATGAAAGCCAGCATGATCGCGCGCAGGATCGCGATCAGGCGGGTGATCAGCGCTTCCGGGGACGTGCAGGGGGATGATGCGGCGATTTCGGTCACGGAATTATAACAGCACGTTAGTATCCATGTGCGCAAGAGATATTTTTTGCGGCGTGAAAATCAGGCGCGGCGGCGATGTGGAGCGGGGGCGACCGGATAGGCCAGGGTGGCGGCAGGCGCGAGAATGATTTTTTCTCCCCGCACCAGTTCCGCCGGAATCACGCTCCGCCCATTGGTCCAGCGGCCATCGGGTTCGGTTGTGTGCCAGCCTTCGGTGAGGAGGGGGTGATCGAGTGGGATATTTGCGCCGCTTTCGGTGGTGAGGGTGGCGATTTTGACGCCGAGGCGGCGTTGGTCGCGTGGGTCCGGGTTGAGTTGGCCTGGGATTGCGCTCCGGGAGAGGATGGTTACGCTCCCGTCTTTGTTGGTGTGGAGTGAAAGAGCGGGGTCGGTGGTGAGCGGAATATTGGCGCGGGTGAGGATTTGGGCGCGGACGGCTTCGACCAGCGGGCCGGATTCGGTGAACGGCGCGCAGCTTTTTCGCACCCGTTTGGTTTGCGCGAGGTTGGGGTGGAGCAGGAGCGGGAGCGAATGACTGTTGGTGAAGGCGTGGCGGTTGCCGGTTTCCAGGTAGGATTCGCTCGGCGTGCCTTCGGCGTAGAGGATGGCGTGGTTGGCGAGTTCGATATGGAAATAGGTGATGCGGGCGCGGGAATCCTGGCGGATGGTGGTGCCGTTGAGCAGGGTTTTGGCGGGGATGAGGGCGCCGTTGAGATAGAGGGCGTGGTCGGGGGAGAGAACAAGGTCGCGGCGGGGGATGCCGTCGAGTATGGCGTTGGCCTCGATGCGGATGGGGCGGACTTGCTCGGGGTTTGGATGGCGGTTGGGCGAGAGGGAGCGGTGGCCGAGCCATTGGATGGGGGCGGTGCCGCCGCCATGGAGGATGACGTGGTCATCGAGGGTGAGGTTTTCGACCGGGATTTCGCCTCTTGTGGTGAGGATTTTTGTGCCTTGGGCGAAGCAGGGGGCGTTGAGGGAAATAGTGGTGTTAGTGGGCGGGTCGATCACGTTGAAATTGGCGGAGGAGAAGCTACCGGTGATGTCGAGTGTGATGGTGTTGGTGCCGTTGCTAAGCTCCAAGCCGGTGCCGGAGAGAAAACTGTCGCTGGTGGCGGCGAAACCGTCGAGGATGAGTGTGTCGCCTTGGGCAAAGCCGGTGATGCTGAGGCTTTGGCTCTCGAAGGCGGTGTAGGTGCCGGAGATGGTGCCGGTGGCGCCGGAGTCAAAGACCAGGTTGCGGAAATTGGTGAATTGGCTGCCGAGGTCGGAGAGATTGAGCGGAGAGGTGCCGCCGATGGCGAGCACGTCGAACGCGGCGGCGTTGGCGGCGACGTTGCCGATGAAGGTTGCGCCGGACTCGACGACCAGAGCGCTGTCGTTGGCGCCGAATTGGATGGCATCGCTGCGGGTGCCGGAACCGTTCAGGCCGCCTTCGATCAGGCCGGCATTGGTGAGTTGTCCGATGGCGATATAGACAGATC
>JAJZEG010000377.1 GCA_021828605.1 Pseudomonadota bacterium
ACATCGCCCGCTTCGAAAATGATCGACTGACCCGAGCGGACTGGTCGATCAACAATCAGATGGGTCTGCGCCAGCTTTTCGGGCTCGGCTGCGGGTTCGGGCGCATCGGCAGGCGGCGGGTCATCGGGGACCAGCACCAGCCGATCACGGCTGGTTGCGCCCAACACCCAGGCTTGCGACCAGCGCGAGCCGACGAGCCGATCCCGATCCAGCCCTTCGACCCCGATGATGTTGAGGCCGCGCGTGGTTAAATCATCGAGCAGGGCCAAATCGAGACTGGCTGGGTCGGTAAAGGCGGCCAGATTCACCACCACCGGACGATCAGCGAAAAATTGCCGCGAGCGGCTGATTTGTTCATCAAGGGCCGCGAGCCACGGCGTCAAGGGCGGCTCGGGTGCGACGATCAACGCCATCAGCGAGCGACCGCGAACGCGGATCGGCTTGGTGGAACTTTCAGGACTGATCGGATCGGGGACTGCCACAGGATGGTGCTAGCGTTGCCCGCTTCTCCGCGTCAACACGACATCGGTTATTGGATTGTTAATACAGCAATATCAGTGCATTATATGATTTCGCCGCTTAGCTGCGACTCGGCGCCGATTTCAGGCCGGGATCGGGATTTTGCTCATCAGGCCGCTGGCTTGCGCATAAGCGCGGCTCTGCGCAATGGACGCGCTGACTTTGAGGGCGGCGTCGAGCGCCCAACGCCCGGCGGCGGCGTCGACCAGCACCGGCGCGCCATCGAGGCAAGAGGCGTAAAACGCCTCATGTTCGGCGGCCAAGGCGTCGTGATCCTCCCAGCTGGCTTGTTGGACGCCAAATTCGGCGAAACCGGGAATGGGTGTGCCGCCATCGCGGCCAATCAGAGTGAGGTTGCGGGCGGCGAAATCGATGGTCAGATAGCCGGTTTCGGAAAAAATCCGCATCCGCCGCTCGGTTTTTTGCGCAATCCGGCTGGCGGTGATGGTGGCGACGCAGCCATTGGCGAAACGCACCCGCGCATTGGCGATATCATCATGCAGGCTGGCCACCGCCGCACCCACCGCATCGACGCTTTGGATCGGCTGGTTCACCAAGGCGAGGATCAAATCCAGATCATGGATCATCAAATCGAGAATAACCGACACATCGGTGCCACGCGGCTTGAACGGGGCGACGCGCACTGCTTCGATATAAAGCGGCTTGCCCATGCGCGCGGTGACGGCGCCATGGGCGGCGGAGAATCGCTCCAGATGGCCAACTTGCAGCACCAGTTTTGCCTGCTGTGCGAGGGCGGCCAGTTGATCGGCCTCGGCCAAGGTGGCGGCGATGGGTTTTTCGACCAGCACATGCTTGCCCGCGCGCAGGGCCAGGGAGGCGAGCGCGAAATGGGCATCGGCGGGGGCGGCGATAATCACCGCATCGCAAGCGGCGAGCAGCGCATCCGGCGCGAGCGGCACGCTGTTGGCTTCGGTGGCAATGGTTTGGGCGCGCGCTGGATCATGGTCGAACACGCCGATCAGCCGCGCGCGGGTCGCATCGCGCAGTTTGAGCGCATGAAAACGACCGAAATGGCCGGCGCCGATCAGCCCTACCCGCAATTGTGACATTTTCGTGTTCCCCACCGGCTGAATGCGGATTGATGATACCGCCCCGGCGCAGCCCCTTGCGCGCCTTACCCTGGACCGCCATACCACCGCTGCTTCGGACTTGGGAGACCGCCGCTCGTCATGCTGTATTTTACCAGACTGAAAACTTTTCTGATCGCGCTGGTCTGCGTGCTCGGCGTCGCATTGGCGATACCCAACCTGTTTGCGCGCCCGGCCTCCTTTGTGCCGTGGCCGCAAATTCATCTGGGCCTTGATTTGCGGGGCGGTTCATACCTGTTGATGCAGGTCGATATGCATGCGGTGGTCAAGCAAGATCTCACCGATTTGACCGATGAGGTGCGCTCATCCCTGTTCAAAGCGCATATCGGCTATACTAATTTGGGCGCCGATCCGGTCGCCAAGCGGGTGCAGTTCAGCCTGCTCAATCCCGGTGACGCGGCGCAGGCGAAAGCGATTCTGGATAAATTGATCACCCCGGTGACGGCCGCGAATGATGCGCCGAATTTGGTGGTGGCGATTTCGCCCACTGGCGGGGCGAGCCTGACTTTGTCACGACCGGCTCTGATCGCGAAAGCGAGCCAGGCGGTGGCGCAATCGATTACCATTATCGGGCGGCGGATCGATGGTACTGGCGTGGTCGATCCGCAAATTGCGCGCCAGGGCTCGGATCAAATCGTGATCCAGTTGCCTGGCGTGTCCGATCCGAACCGGATCAAGCGGCTGATTGGCAAAACCGCTCATATGACCTTTCATATGGTGCCGCAGGGCGTGAGCGTGGCGAGCAAAACATTGCCGCCGGGCGTGGAAGCGTTGCCGATGCTGAATGATCCGACCGAATCCCAGGCGATTTTCTCGCGCGTGGCGGTGGATGGCTCGGATTTGACCAATGCGCAGGCGGGCCAGGATCCGCAAACCGGGCAATGGGTGGTGAATTTCGCGTTTAATGGCACCGGGGCGCGGCGGTTCGCGAAAATTACCACGGCCAATGTGGGCAAGCTTTTTGCCATCGTGCTCGATCACAAAATCATCGAAGCCCCGGTGATCCAGCAGCCGATTATCACCGGCCAGGGTCAGATTTCCGGCAATTTCACCGCCAAATCCGCGACAAATCTGGCCCTCCTGCTGCGCGCGGGCGCGCTGCCCGCACCGTTAAAAGTGGTGGAGCAGCAGAGCGTGGGGCCGGAATTGGGTACCGATGCGATCCGCGCCGGGGTGATTTCGCTCGCGGTTGGTTTCGTGCTGGTGATCGCGTTCATGGCGAGTTTTTATGGGTTGTTTGGCTGGTTCGCCAATCTGGCCTTGGTGCTGAACCTGGTGATGATGCTGGGGGTGTTGTCGCTGATGGGGGCGACTTTGACCTTGCCGGGCATGGCCGGGATTTTGCTGACGCTGGGCATGGCGGTGGATGCCAATGTGTTGATCAATGAGCGGGTGCGCGAGGAGGTCAAGCTCGGGCGCAAGCCGTTGGCGGCGCTGGAGGCGGGGTATAAGCGGGCTTATGGCACGATTATCGACTCCAACGTGACCACTTTGCTCGCGCACGTCACCTTGTTCATTTTCGGCTCGCCGCCGGTGCGCGGCTTCGCGGTGACGATTTGTGTGGGCATTATCACCACCTTATTCACCGCGACCGTGGTGACCCGATTGATCACCGCGAAGTGGTTCGTTGCGCGCAGGCCCGCCGCGCTGCCGGTGTTTTGAGAGAAAAGCCATGAAATTCCTCACCCGCCCTGCCTTCCGTTTGGTGCCGGACGGCACCCGCATTCGCTTCATGAATGGGCGATTTGCCGGGTTGCTGGTTTCCGCCGTGCTCTCGACCGCGTCGTTGATCCTGTTTTTCCATCCGGGATTGAATTTGGGGCTGGATTTCAAGGGCGGCGTGGTGATGCAGGTGGGCACGCCCAACAAGCCGGATTTTGCCCGGCTGCGCGCGGCGCTGAACCAGAACCATTTGCCCGGCGCGTCGTTGCAGAGTTTCGGCCATGATCAGGGGGTGTTGATCAGCCTTGAATCGCAGAGCAACGCCAAGGCGACGCAGCAATCGTTGAATGAGGCGCAGGCGGCGGTGCAACAAGCCTTGCCGGGTGCTAAAATCCTCGGCACCCAGGCGATTGGGGCGTCGGTATCGAAACAATTATTTGATCAAGGGCTCACCGCCCTTGGGCTGAGCCTGTTGATGATTTTGGGTTATATTTGGTTTCGCTTTGAATGGCAGTTCGCGGTGGGCGCGGTTACCACGCTCGTGCTCGATGCCACCAAAGCCATCGGCTTTATGGTGATTACCCGAATTCCGTTTGATTTGGTGACGATTGCCGCGATTTTGACGGTGATTGGCTATTCCACCAACGATAAGGTGGTGGTGTATGACCGGGTGCGGGAAAATTTGCGCAAATATAAAACCATGCCGTTGCGCGACCTGATCGATTTATCGATCAACGAAACGCTGAACCGGACGTTAGGCACGTCCGGCACGGTGTTTCTGGCGGCGCTGCCGCTCGCTTTGTTTGGCGGCGCCTCGCTGTCGGGTTTTGCCTGGGTGATGCTGTTTGGTATTGTGGTTGGCACCTCATCCTCGATTTTCATTGCCGCACCGATCCTGCTGTTGTTGGGCGATAACAAATTGCGGCGGGGCACGGCCAAGCCCACCGATGATCCAACTGTCGCAAAATCCAGGGCATAGTCTCAGAATAGAGTAATTTGAGGGAATTAATTGGTTAGAATTTTGTAAATCTGACAGTAATCGTTCATTACGCCATTGCGTTTCGGGTCCTGCGGTCTTTATTAAACTGAATGCAAGGGCCGCTCGATTCTCGCTACTCAACCGCGCTCGACATGCACGATACTGCATCGGTGCCGTTTGGTCCTGCCGATGTTGCGTGCGTCTATCAGCCGATTATTCGACTCGATGATGGCGCCGTCGTTTCTGTCGAAATATTAGCACGCCGCCGCGACCGGCATGGTGCCCTGCAAGGGGCAGCGCAATTTGCCAACGCCTTGTATGAAGGTGAGCCGGCGCGTCGCCTAACCGGTTTCATGGTGCAGGCGGTGCTTGATGATGTTATTGCGGGTCGGCTGTCGGGTTTGCCGTTTTTGTTTATGCTGAATTTGCCGCTGCATGTTTTGCTCGACCCAACCTTACCGCTCTGGATTGATCATGCTTTGGCAACCGCGAACATCCCGCGTGATCGGCTCGGCTTTGAGCTAACCGAAACCCGTCCGGTGCAGGATTTTGCCGAAGCGGCCACGGCAATCGCCCTCCTCCGTGCGCAGGGCCATCGCATCGCGCTCGATGATATCAGCGAAGCGACCGCTAACCTTGATCAATTATTTGCGCTTGATTTCACCTCGGTGAAACTTGATTGCAGCGTGATTGCCGCCCTCACCCACTCGCCCGCCGCGAATGATTTCGTGCGCGACACGGTGGCGCGCTGTGCTGCAACCGGCAAGCAATTAATCGCCGAAGGTGCTGAGGATTGCGCAACCCTGCATCGCCTGCACGCGCTCGGTGTTGGTTACGCTCAAGGCTTTGTTATCGCCCATCCGCTCTCGGCACCGGCTTTATGCGAATGGTTCGCTCAATGGCGCAACAACGCGGTGTTATCTTATTTGGGTTAGTTTCTAATTTTGATAAACTTGCTGATATAAATCAATAATCGCCTGCGCATCGGGGATCGCTGGATTATTGGCCGGGCTGCCGGATCCCAAGGCTTGCTCGGCCATGACCGCGCAGCGGGCGTGCCACTGTTGCGCATCGATGCCGAACGCGGCCGGGGTGGGCACCGATAAATCACGATTAATCGCGGCAAGCTCCGCCACCAACGCCGCACCCGCTGCTTGGTCGGACGCGTCTTGCGGCGCAAAACCGGCAAGGCGCGCGGCCTCGGCATAGCGCGGTAGTGCGGCACTGAGCGAGTAGCGGGTGATGGCGGGCAACAGCATCGCGTTGGACATGCCGTGCGGCACATGGAAATGCGCGCCGATTGGCCGCGACATGCCATGCACCAGCGCCACTGAGGCGTTGGAGAAAGCGAGGCCCGCCAGGGTGGCGCCGAGCATCATCGCCTCGCGCGCGGCGCGGTTATCGGGCGTGTGATAAACCGCGCGCAAATGCGGGCCGATCAGCGCCAAGGCCGTGCGGGCATAGCCATCGGACATTGGGCCGGCGCGGCGCGACACCAAGGCTTCCAGCGCGTGGGTAAAGGCGTCAATGCCGGTATCGGCGGTGGTGCGCGCGGGTACGCTGAGCGTGAGTTCGAAATCAACCAGGGCGGCGACCGGCAAAGCACCAAGGCCGCCAATGAGCATTTTTTCGTCGGTTTGCGTATCAGTAATCACGGTGAAGCGCGTCGCTTCCGAGCCGGTGCCCGCCGTGGTCGGCACCGCAATCAGCGGCAAAGCCGCATGATCGGCGCTGAACGGAACTTTGAATTGGCGGAGTTTCGCGCCGGGTTTAGCGGCGAGCAGGATATTGATCGCCTTGGCGGTATCAATCGGCGAGCCGCCGCCAAAGCCGATCAAGCAATCAATCGGCGGCGCGCTGCGCGCGCGGGCAATCGCGGACCCGCGAGCGAGGGCGACGCCCGCGTCAATCACCGTATCGATGGGCTCAGGAACGGTGTCGGAAAATACCGTATAGGTGATCCCGGCTTGATCGAGCGGGTCGGTCAGACGCTTGATCAGGCCGAGTTTGACCATCATCGGGTCGGTGACAATCAGCGGCGCCGAGACGCCCAGACGAGCGAGCAGGTCAGCGATGCGCGTCACCGCACCCGCGCCGATATCAAGATAGCGCGGTGCAAAAAATTGGATATTCATTTCGTTTCCTCCCAAATCGCGCGGCAACGACGATCAGCCAAACGGCGTTACCTGCCAGATCGTGCCGACCGGGCTGCAGAGCATTGGTTGCGCATTGCCTGAAATCACGCCCTGATCATGGCCGATCAGCCCGCAAACCGCGCGGAAAAACGCGCCATGTGACACGATTAACAGAGGTCCGGGCTCGGTCAATATCCGCGTCATCACCTGCGCCGCGCGGCGGGTGATATCGGCGAAGCTTTCCGCGCCCTCGGGCGTTGATCGCCCGTCGAGCCAGTCACTGAACCAGGGCATTAGCGGTTTGCCCTCCTGGCCGCCGAAAATCACCTCGCGCAAATCAGGCTCGATGCTGAGGGGCAGGTTCAAGGTCGCATTGACGATGGTTGCTGTTTCATGCGCGCGCAGCATTGGTGAGGTGATGATGCCGATTAGGCCGCGCCCCGCGAGCAAGGGTGCTGCCGCCTGGGCCTGTGCGCGGCCCAGCGCATTGAGCGGAATATCGATCGCCCCTTGCGACAGGCCTTGCGCGTTGTAATCGGTCTGGCCGTGGCGGAGAAAATAAAATTGCCGCCGTGGCAGACCGGGCAGGCTCAAGCCAGCCCCTCCGCCGCCATCGCGCGTTGCACCGCAGGGCGGGCCAGCATTCGGGCATAATGCGCGGCGACATTCGGCGGTAGCGGACAGGTTTTCCGACCTTCAGCCCAGAAGGAGACATAAAACAGGGCGGCATCGGCGATGGAAAAATGCCCGATCAAATAATCGCGCTTGGCCAAAGCCTGGTCCATCAGCGCGAACCCTTCGCTGAACAGGCGTAGCCCCTCGGCGCGTACCGCTGTTAGAGCCGCTTCATCGCCGCCCAGCGCAAACCGTTCCGGGCGGAACATCCGGGCAAAGCCCTGACCATGCATGAAGCTGTTGATATAGGCCATGAATTCGGTCGCGCGCGCCCATTCCACCGGGTCGGTCGGCATCAGCGCCTTGGCCGGATTGGTTGCCGCCAAATATCCAGCAATCGCAAGCCATTCGGTGAGGATTTCGCCATTATCAAATTGCAGCGCCGGCACTTTGGCTTTCGGGTTGATCGCGCGAAATTCGGGGGTCAAATGCTCGCCGCCGCGCAAATTAACCGCCTGCGCAGAATAGGGTTCGCCGATTTCTTCCAAAATCACATGAATGCCCAACGAACAGGCGCCCGGCGCATAGAAAATTTTCATCGGATCGTTCCTTTCAAGAGTGAGATCAGCCTGATGTCCCTTAATTGATGACGGATAAAATTCAGGGACACGCGCACTCAGTCAAACAGAGAACTGACCGAGGTTTCATCAGATATATTGCGCATCGCGGCGGCCAACAGGGGGGCAATGCTCAATACCCGCAAATTCGCGGGCTGGGCGCGCACCGTGCTCAGGCGAATACTATCGGTAATGGTCAAGGTTTCAATCGGGCTGGATTCGATCCGGTCCAACGCTTGGCCCGACAGCACCCCATGGGTGACATAGGCCGAGACCGAGGCGGCGCCATGCTGCAATAAGGCCTCAGCGGCATTGACGAAGGTGCCACCGGAATCAACGATATCATCGATCAGGATGCAGGTGCGTCCTTCAACATCGCCGATCACA
>JAJZEG010000333.1 GCA_021828605.1 Pseudomonadota bacterium
GCCGATGAAGGCAGTTTCGCCGAGTTCTGCGCGCGCTTCCCCTATACCGAAACCGAGGACCAGACCCGCGCCATCGCCGATGTGCTCGAAGACCTTGCCACCGGCAAACCGATGGACCGGCTGATTTGCGGCGATGTCGGCTTTGGCAAAACCGAAGTCGCCCTCCGCGCCGCCTTCATCGCAGCGATGGCGGGCACCCAGGTCGCGGTGGTGGTCCCCACCACTTTGCTCGCCCGCCAGCATTATCGCCTGTTCGCTGAACGGTTCGCGGGCCTGCCGATCAAGGTCGCCCAGCTCTCGCGCCTGGTTTCCGCCAAGGACGCCAATGCCGTGCGCGCGGGCCTCGCCGACGGCCAGATCAACATCGTCATCGGCACCCATGCGCTGCTCGCCAAATCCATCGCCTTCGCGCAGCTCGGCCTGCTGATCGTCGATGAGGAACAGCATTTCGGCGTCGCCCATAAGGAGCGGCTGAAACAGCTCAAGGCCGATGTCCATGTGCTGACCCTCACCGCAACGCCGATCCCGCGCACCCTGCAACTCGCTTTGACCGGGGTGCGTGACCTATCGCTGATCACCACCCCGCCGGTTGATCGGCTGGCGGTGCGCACCTTCATCATGCCCTGGGATCCGCTGGTGATCCGCGAGGCGCTGGCGCGCGAACGCTTTCGCTCGGGCCAGATTTTTTGCGTGGTGCCCCATATCGATGATCTGGACCGGATGCGCGAACGCCTCGCCGAAATTGCCCCGGACGCGCGCTGCGCCACCGCCCATGGCCGCCTGCCACCCTCGGAAATCGAACGGGTGATGACCGAGTTCAGCGAAGGCAAATATGATATTCTGCTCGCCACCAACATTATCGAATCCGGGCTCGATATGCCCGCCGTCAACACCATCCTGATCTGGCGCGCCGATTTATTCGGCCTCGCCGGGCTTTATCAGCTGCGTGGCCGGGTCGGGCGCGGCAAGCAGCGCGGCTATGCCTATCTCACCTGGCCCGCGACCCATAAACTCGCCGCGTCCGCGCAAAAACGCCTCGAAGTGATGCAAACCCTCGACACGCTCGGCGCTGGCTTCACCCTCGCCTCGCATGATCTCGATTTGCGCGGTGCGGGCAATTTGCTGGGCGATGAGCAATCGGGCCATATTCGCGAAGTCGGCATCGAGCTGTATCAGCAAATGCTCGAAGACGCGGTGGCCGATTTGCGCGCCGAAGGCGGTGCCAAATCCCGCGATCAAAGCCGCGACTGGACGCCCAATATCTCGCTTGGCCTGCCGGTGCTGATACCCGAAAGCTACGTCACCGAACTGCCGGTGCGGCTTGGCCTGTATCGGCGCATCGGCGCGCTGACCACCGACGCCGACAGCGAAGCCCTCGCCGCCGAACTGGTTGATCGCTTCGGCAAGCTGCCCGAGGAGGTGGAAAATCTGCTCGCCACCGTCGCCCTGAAACGCGCCTGCCGCGAATCCGGCGTCGAAAAACTCGAAGCCGGCCCCAAAGGCATGGTGATCGGCTTCCGCCGCAACAATTTCAGCAACCCCGCCGGATTGCTTTCCTACATCGCCACCACCACCGGCCAACTGCGCCTGCGCCCGGACCATAAACTGGTGATGCTCCGAGAAATGACCGTCCAAGCCCGCCTCACCGCCGCCCGCGACGTCATCACCACCCTGCAACGCCTCGCCACCCAACCGCAGGCGGCCTGACAGGGTCGCCGCACGATCAGACTCCGTCATCGTCGATACAATTTACCTAACCGCAGCCAATGGTCGCACACGCAATCGCTTGCACCTGTTCCAGCAGCTGACGAGGGGCTTTTTCCATAAATCTGGCGCGCCTTGCCAGGTAATCCATGGTCCGCAACTCAGATGCGACCACGCAACCATGGGCCTGCAAACCCTTAGGAAGCGGCACTTCGAGCGGCGAGCCTTTGATTTTGGTGGTGATCGGACAAACCACCACCCAGCCGGTCGCCACACTGAAAATTTTCTCGGACAAAACCAGGGCGCGATGGTCTCCGGCCATCTCAGTCCCCGATTGAGGCGACATTGCAATGAGTATGATGTCGCCCCGCTCCGGCGTATAACCCATCAGCGCGTCTCGCTGCCGGTGGGCACACCGTCAAAGCCGAGATCATGCCGATGTTTCTCCGGCTCAAAATCAGCAAGCAGCGCCGCCATGGTGACCCGCAGGCGCTGGCGTCGGATAATGATTTCATCCTCGCTTGCGATCACATCGACCAGATCATCCAACTGCAAATGCGCATGCTCTAAAACAGCCGCCCCGATCCTGATCGCAGCACTATTGCCCCATTGCGCAACCTTGCCAGGACGGGTGAGGTTTTCGGGCATCCCTATCTCCATGTCTCTACGGTATCTACTATAGATCCAATAATCCCGCACCACAATAGATTAAGCGCCCTCAGACCTCACCCAGGCCGCCACGGCATCCCACCCGATGGCCCGTTCAACGAAAGCGAGACTTTACGCTCTAATTTCGGTCCTTCAGCAGCACATAGGCGCAAAATGCTCTCTTATCCTTTGCGGCACATTTTTCGAAGCCATCGATCACGGCTTTCGTCGTTGCAATAAACGCTCTGACTTCCGATTTCGTAACTCTAAAATGCGGATTGTAGTCCGCCGCGTGGCGCTTTTCCTGCATCGTCACAAATCCATTGGCAAAATCAATGATATTCCCAGGGAATTTCTCGATACTATCTTTGATCTTCTTACATTTTGTTTTGCATAAACCATGCTCGAGTGATCGATAAACCTGCCGCCAGGCAAGCTCACTCCGGCGGCGTTTGGTGCTCCCGATCAGCAGATTTGCGCTCTCATACGCCAAACAATGGAACATCGCATAATAAGTTGAACTGATTGCGCGGCACAGGCTGGCGGTCGTTGGCTTGCCGCGACCCGATTCCAGCAAAATCTCGGCCGTCGTCAAAAGGTCACGCGGCCGCAAGGTTCAGTTTCGCCGCATCTTTTTGGGAAACAAAGCTCACCATCGGAAACATATCTGCCTCCGTCGTCTGTGTCTGCATCGTCGCAAGCCGCGTCATGATATGACGCGCAAGGCTCGCCATCTCCTGAGGGTCCAGCGTCAAACTTTTGCCCGTCGGCTCGAAAACGACAAATATTTTCAGAACCGGATCGCCATCGCTGTCCTCGCCCGACTGAATCTTGACGTCGCTGATCTGGGCGTTGGCGAACCGCGCGTTCACAACCTCCCTGATCGCCCTCTCGATTTGCGACGATACCGCCATATCAATCTTTCATGCGCCCGTTAAATTCGAACATAACAAGAAATCCCATGTTGCATTGTGGGTATTCCTCGATAAACATTCAATCTGCCAAACCTATCACACAAGCAGCGTTTCTACATTACAATTAGGTAATATGTCAATAGTTTCTTGCATCCTTGGCCCGGATATGAATCGCCGAGTCGAAGCCCTGACTCACACCCGCGCCGCCTAAACCCGCGCCCCCTCCAACATCGCAATATAATTCACCGCCACCGACCGGCTCAGCCGAAACCGTCGCAACCCGCCATCGGGCACCATGCCGTCAATCGCGCTCAGCCGCAGCCCCGCCGCGCGGCCCCAGCCGCTCAATTCCGCCGGGGTGACGAATTTGCGCCAATCATGGGTGCCCACCGGCACCAGCCGCAGCACATATTCCGCGCCCAATTTCGCCCCCAGAAACGAGCGCCTGGTGCGGTTAATCGTCGAGACGAACAATAATCCCCCCGGCTCCAACAACCCCGCCAGCACAGCCACAAACGCCGCCGGATCATCGACATGCTCGATAATTTCCAGCGCCGTCACCACTGGAAATCGCTGTCCGCTCGCCTGCATGTCCGCCACACTGCCGCACTGATAGTCAATCGCCAGCCCCGATTGCGCCGCATGCGCCCGCGCCGCCGCAATCGTCGCGGCCGCCGCATCGAGCCCGGTCACCACGCAGCCCGCTCGCGCCAGACTCTCGGCCAGCAAACCCGCCCCACACCCCACATCCAGCACCCGCACGCCCGCACCAAAGCGGGGCCGCACCCGCTCCATGATCCAGCCGGTGCGCAGCGGGTTCATCGCCATCAGTGCCCGCATCGGCCCCTGCGCATCCCACCATTGCCCGGCAATCGCGTCGAATTTCGCCAATTCCTCGGGCGCCGAACCACTCCCCACCCGATCCGGCTCTCGCTGATCCACCATCATGCTCTCCTATCGGCCCGTTTGGCCCCCTCTGGTGCATTGCCCAATGGCGCACTGGCCTTTATGTGAACGCAGCGCGTCCGCACGGCAAGCGTTGCCGTCGCGCGCACCCTATCGCTTGGCTGAACCGGAAAACAGGACCCTATGGCGCGTTTGGTGATGAAATTTGGCGGCACCTCGGTGGCCGACCTTGATCGTATTCGCAATGTCGCCGCCCGGGTGGCGCGCGCGGTCGCGGCGGGCGATGAAGTCGCCGTGGTGGTCTCGGCGATGGCGGGCACCACCAACCAGCTGGTCAGCTGGTGCCAGGAACTCTCGCCCCTTTACGATGCCCGCGAATATGACACGGTGGTCGCCACCGGCGAACAGGTCACTGCCGGGCTGCTCGCCATCGCGCTGCAAACCATCGGCGTCGAGGCTCGCTCCTGGACCGGCTGGCAAATCCCGGTCGCGACCGATGGCCAGCACGGCAAAGCCCGGATCAACGCGATTGAGGGCGATGAGCTGATCCGCCGGATGCAGGCCGGCCAGGTGCCTGTGGTGGCCGGGTTTCAGGGTATCGGCCCGGATCACCGGATCACCACGCTCGGGCGCGGCGGCTCGGACACCTCGGCGGTCGCCCTCGCCGCCGCCCTCAAAGCGGACCGGTGTGATATTTATACCGATGTCGATGGGGTCTATACCACCGATCCGCGCATCGTTGCCAAAGCCCGCAAACTCTCACACATTACCTATGAAGAAATGTTGGAACTCGCCTCGGTGGGCGCCAAGGTGCTGCAAACCCGCTCGGTTGAACTCGCCATGAAAGAGCGCGTGCGCGTCCAGGTGCTGTCCAGCTTCACCGAGGCACCCGGCACGCTCGTTGTCGATGAGGATGAAATCATGGAACAGGAAATTGTCGCGGGCATCGCTTTTTCGCGCGACGAAGCCAAACTCACCGTCCGCCGCGTGCCCGACCGGCCCGGCATCGCCGCTGCGGTGTTTTTCCCGCTCGCCGAAGCGGGGATCAATGTCGATATGATCGTCCAGAACGTCTCCGAGGACGGCACCACCGACATGACCTTCACCCTCAATAAAACCGAACTTCCCCGCGCCCGCGCGGTGCTCGAATCGCTGCATGACAGTATCGGCTTCACCGAACTCGCCGCCGATTCCGATGTCGCCAAAATCTCGGTGGTCGGTGTCGGTATGCGCAGCCATGCCGGGGTCGCGGGCACCATGTTCAAGGCGCTGGCCGGACGCGGGATCAATATCCAGGTGATTTCCACCAGCGAAATCAAAGTCAGCGTGCTGATCGCCGCCGAATATACCGAACTCGCGGTGCGCGCTTTGCATACCGCTTATGGATTGGACGTCGCATGAACCACGCCCCATCAAGCACGCTCGATCCGCTCTGGGCGCGGGGCCGCAGCTTCCTCGGCACCGACACCGCGATCATGGCGGGCGCGATGAGCTGGGTCAGCGAACGTCATCTGGTTTCCGCCATTTCCAATGAAGGCGGCTTTGGCGTGCTCGCCTGCGGCGGCATGTCGCCCGATCAGCTCGATGCCGAAATCACCGCGACCAAAGCCCTGACCACCAAGCCGTTCGGCGTCAATCTGATCACCATGCATCCCGATCTGGATGCGCTGATCGGCATCTGCATCGCCCATAAAATCAGCCATATCGTGCTCGCCGGTGGCGTGCCGACCGGGGCTGCGGTGCGCGCGGTCAAGGATGGCGGCGCCAAGCTCATCGGTTTCGCCCCTGCTTTGGTGCTCGCCAAACGCCTGATCAAAATCGGCGCCGACGCGCTGATTATCGAAGGCTCCGAAGCGGGCGGCCATATCGGCCCGGTCTCGCTCGCGGTGCTGGCGCAGGAAATCCTGCCGGTGATCCGCGAGGTGCCGGTATTCGTCGCGGGCGGCATCGGGCGCGGCGAAGCGATCCTCGCTTTCCTCGAAATGGGTGCTGCGGGCGCGCAGCTCGGCACCCGCTTCGCCGCCGCCAGCGAGAGCATCGCCCACGAAAATTTCAAAAACGCCTTCCTGCGCGCCAATGCCCGCGACGCGATCCCCTCGGTGCAGCTCGACGCCCAATTCCCGGTGATCCCGGTGCGCGGCCTCGCCAATGCGGGCACCAGCCGTTTTCTCTCCCACCAGGCTGACACCCTCAAACGCTTCCAATCTGGCGAACTCGACCGCGAAGCGGCGCAACTCTCCATTGAGCGGTTCTGGGCCGGCGCACTCCGCCGCGCGGTGATCGAGGGCGATGTCGAAAACGGCTCGGTGATGGCCGGACAATCAGTCGGCATGGTCACCGCGATCCAGCCGGTCGGCACCATCATCGCCGAATTGATCGCCCAGGCCGAAGCCGCCCTCGCCGCGCGCCGCCCCAGCCTCGCTGCGCCTGATGAAGCGGCCATCCAAGCCGCGTAACCCGACCAAGCCGCCGCGCGAGCGCACCCATCGGGTCGCTGCGGCGCGACGCCTGTTCGCCACCCTGCGCGAACGCTTGGCGGCGGGCGATTGGAGCCTGCCCGAACTCACCCGGCTGATCGCCCACGAGCTTGCCGCCGATGTCTGCTCGATCTATGTCACCCGCCCCGGTGAAATGCTCGAATTGGTCGCCAGTTTCGGGCTGAGGCCGCAATCGGTCGGCCAAACCCGGCTGCGCATCGGCGAGGGCATTGTCGGCAACGCCGCCGCCTCGGCCACCATTTTCAATCTGGCCGACGCCACCACCCATCCCGATTTCGCCGCGCGCCCGGAAACCGGCGAAAACGACTATGCCGCGCTGCTCGCCGTGCCGATCCGCCGCGCCGGGCGCTGCCTCGGGGTGATCACCCTGCAGGATCGCATCGCCCGCAAATTCGCCGCCATGGAAGCCGATGTGCTCTCCACCATCGCGATGCTGCTTGGCGAAACCATGACCAATCTGGGCATGGCGCCCAGCGGCCCGGCCAGCTTTGGCGATGCGCTGTCACGCCGGTATCGCGGCTTCGTGCTGGCTCCCGGCATTATCGCGGGTGTGGCTTTGCCGCTCGGTCGCGCCAGCGCCCCGCAAACCATTTTCGCGAGCGATCCCGCCGCCGAACATCAGCGCCTCGACCGGGCCATCGCTGACTCCGAAGCCAGCCTCAACGCCTTGATCGCCGAAACCCTGCCTGCGGGCGATTCCAGCCGCGAGGTCTTGGATGCCTATCGCATGCTCGCCCAAAGCGGCGGCTGGCTGGAGCGGGTGCGCGGCGCGATCAATGATGGGCTGAGCGCCGAAGCCGCCGTCGATCAGGCGGGAAGCGCTCTGCATGCGCGGATGCGCCGGATCGCCGACCCTTATTTGCGCGAGCGCCTCGCCGATATCGAGGATATGATTGAGCGCATGCTCACCGCCCTCGGCGCCGCCCCACCCCGGCCCGAGCGCGCAGAGGGTATGATCCTGATCGCCCGGCGTCTCGGCCCCGCTGAATTGCTCGATTGGCATCGGCGCGGCATTGCCGGTTTCGCCATCGAAGAAGCCAGCGCCAATGGCCATGCCGCGATTCTCGCCCGCGCGCTGGATTTACCCGCCATCGCCATCGAAGCGGGCGCGGTCAACACCATCGAAGCCGGGGCGAAAATTCTGCTCGATGCCGAAAGCGGCACCCTGATCCTGCGCCCGGACCCCGATGTCGCCGCCGCTTACGAACGGGCTTTGATCGTCCAATCCAGCCGCAACGCCGAACTCGCTGGCTTTCGCACCCGCCCGGCGATCACCGCCGATGGCACCAAGCTGACCCTGATGCTC
>JAJZEG010000300.1 GCA_021828605.1 Pseudomonadota bacterium
CCATCACCGCGAGCTTGATCACCTGGTAGTCGTCGCCGGACATCTGATGGATCATCTGGCTGCCGAGATTCGAGGTCATCACGATCACGGTGTTCTTGAAGTCCACGGTGCGGCCCTGGCCGTCGGTCATGCGGCCGTCGTCCAGCACCTGGAGCAGCACGTTGAACACGTCCGGATGCGCCTTCTCGACCTCGTCGAACAGCACGACCTGATAGGGCCGCCGCCGCACCGCCTCGGTCAGCACCCCGCCTTCATCATAGCCGACATAGCCCGGCGGCGCGCCGATCAGCCGGGCGACCGCGTGTTTTTCCATGAATTCGCTCATATCGACGCGCAGCATCGCCCGCTCATCATCGAATAAAAACTCAGCCAACGCCTTGCAGGTTTCGGTTTTGCCCACCCCGGTCGGCCCCAAAAACAAAAATGAGCCAATCGGCCGATTCGGATCCTGCAATCCCGCCCGTGCGCGCCGCACCGCATCCGACACCGCGCGCAACGCCGCCTCCTGACCAACCACCCGCTTGCGCAGCAAATCCTCCATCCGGCTCAGTTTCGCCCGCTCGCCTTCGAGCATTTTATCCACCGGTATCCCGGTCCAGCGCGCCACCACATGCGCGATCTGCTGCTCATTGACCGACTCATTGACCAGTTGCTCATCCCCGGTTCCCGCCGCGAGCTTTTGCTCCAAAGCCGGGATCACCCCGTAAATCAGCTCCGAGGCCCGGGCCAGATTGCCGGTGCGCTGCGCCATTTCCATATCGCTACGCGCCTGATCCAGCCTTTCCTTCAACCGCTGGGTCTCGTTCATCCGGTCCTTCTCGGCTTTCCAGGTCGCCGACAGCGCGTCCGATTTTTCCTCCAAAGCGGCGATCTCAATTTCCAAACGCCCCAGCCGATCCTTGGACGCCAGATCATCCTCGCGCTTCAACGCCTCGCGCTCGATCTTGAGCTGCATCACCCGCCGATCCAGCTCATCAAGCGCCTCGGGCTTGCTATCGACCTGCATCCGCAGCCTCGATGCCGCCTCATCGATCAAATCAATCGCCTTATCGGGCAGAAACCGATCGGTGATATAGCGGTTCGACAAAGTCGCAGCGGCGACCAATGCCGAGTCGAGAATCCGCACACCATGATGCAACTCGTATTTTTCTTTGATCCCGCGCAAAATCGAAATCGTATCCTCCACGCTCGGTTCACTGACGAACACCGGCTGGAATCGCCGCGCCAGCGCCGCATCCTTTTCGATATATTTGCGATATTCATCGAGCGTGGTCGCACCCACGCAATGCAGCGCGCCGCGCGCCAGCTCCGGCTTGATCAGATTGGACGCATCCATCGCCCCATCCGCCCGCCCGGCGCCGACGAGCGTGTGCATCTCATCGATGAACAAAATAATCTCGCCATTCGCCGCCTCGATTTCCTGCAACACCGCCTTCAGCCGTTCCTCGAACTCGCCGCGAAATTTTGCGCCGGCCACCAACGCGCCCAAATCCAGCGCCATCAGCCGCTTTTGTTTCAGCGCCTCGGGCACATCGCCATTGACGATGCGCAGCGCCAACCCCTCGACAATCGCGGTCTTGCCCACCCCCGGCTCGCCGATCAGCACCGGATTATTCTTGGTCCGGCGTGCCAAAACCTGAATCGCCCGACGAATTTCCTCATCCCGACCAATCACCGGATCGAGCTTTTGCGCCCGCGCCGCCTCGGTCACATCGCGCGCGAATTTTTTCAGCGCATCGAAATTTTGCTCCGCACTCGCACTATTAACGGTGCGGCCCTTGCGAATATCGGCAACCGCCTTCTCCAATGCCTGCGCCGACGCGCCTGCCGCCTTCAGCGCGCGGCCCGACGCCGTGTCGCTCGCCGCCAGCGCCACCAAAATCCGGTCCTGGGCGGTGTATTCATCGCCCGCTTTTTGCGCCATCGCTTGCGCGGCATCGAGCACGCGCAGCAAATCCGGGGTGATTTGTGGCTGACCCGCCCCCGACCCCTGCACCTTCGCCAATTTCGCCAGCGCCGCCTCAACCGCGAATTTCACCGCAGCCGGATCAGTCCCCGCCGCGCGGATCAGGCCGTTACCCGCACCCTCCTCATCATCCAAAAACGCTTTGAGCAAATGCTCAGCGGTGACGAATTGGTGAAACTCGCGTACCGCGATGGTTTGCGCTGCCTGCACGAAGCCGCGTGCGCGTTCGGTAAATTTATCAAAGTTCATCATTGATCCCTTTCATCAGGCGACCAGACCGCATCATCCCTCAACAGGCAATGATGCCGCCTTGCCGAGACTAGATGGTTGCTGCATTGATCGGGCTCAAGGGGGATAGGATGCGGATTGCGACGATCTACCGATACCCGGTTAAAACCCTCACGGCGGAGCGACTGCCGCATACCCGATTACAGCGGAACCAGGCGATTCCAGGTGATCGGCGATTCGCCTTCGCTCATGCCGATTGCGGCTTCGATCCCGCCGCGCCGTCCTGGCGCTCCAAGCGCGAATTGCTCTGTCTGGCGCGCAATCCAGACGCGATTTCGCTGCGCGCGCAGTATGACGACTCCACCGATCTGCTGACCCTGATCGCCGCCGATGGCGGGATGATCACCGCCTCGCCGCTGAGCCCGGACGGCGCGGCGCTCCTGGCCAATTTCGCCACAAATTCGCTCACTCGGGCGCTCCCTGGGGAAAAAATCAGCGCGCTGCGCCTAATCAGCGCAGACTCAATCACCTTCACCGATCAATCCGAACCCTTGATCAGCCTGATCGGCCTGCCCAGCCTGCACGCACTCGAAGCCGCCACCGGCGCGGCGCGCGACCCGCTGCGGTTTCGCGCCAATCTTTATTTGGAAAACCTCGCCCCCTGGGCCGAGTTTGACTGGATCGGCCAGCGCCTGACCATCGGTGATGCGGTGCTCGAAGTCACCGAACGGATCGACCGCTGCGCCGCCACCGGGCTCAACCCGGCAACCGGCGCGCGCGATGCCAACCCGGTGCATGAATTGTTAACCCATGTCGGCCATACTGATTGCGGGGTGTTCGCCCGGGTGATCACCGCTGGTCGAATCGCGCCCGGCGACGCGTTGCGCGTGCAGCCATGACCGCACCACGCTCGATTTTGGTCCCTGGCGATACGTGCTGGCGCATGGCGCATGCCGAGCGGGTCGCGTTGATTCGCGACGGCGCCGATTATTTCCGGTCGCTCAAACAGGCGATTTTGTCGGCCCGGCATTCGGTGCTGATGGTCGGGTGGGATTTTCATACCGGCATCGAGCTTGAGCGCGGCGCTGTCGATATTGATAACACCCCCAATCGGCTCGGTCAGTTTTTGAGTGCGGTGGTACGCCACAATCCCCATTTGCACGTCCATGTGCTGCGCTGGGATTTGGCGTTTCTGAAAATGCCGGTTCGCGGCACCAACCCGCTGTTATTATTGAGCTGGATGCTGTCGCGGCGGATTCATTTCAAGCTGGACGGCAACCATCCCGCCGGGGCCTGCCATCACCAAAAAATCGTGGTGATCGATGATCAACTCGCTTTTTGCGGCGGCATCGACAGTACGGTGGGGCGTTGGGATACCGCCGATCATCTGGATAATGATCCGCGCCGCGATGAGCCCGACGGTCGGCGCTACGGCCCGTGGCACGATGTTACCATGGCGGTGGATGGCGATGCCGCCCGAGCCCTCGGCGATCTGGCGCGCATGCGCTGGCAGGCCGCGACCGGCGAAACCATCACCCCACCGCCATCGGATGCGGTGGTGCCCTGGCCGAAAAGCCTGGAGCCGGACATGCGCGATGTCGCGGTGGGCATCGCCCGCACCTGGCCAAAAACCGCACAAATGCCCGAGACCCGCGAAATTGAAGCTTTGTATTTGGCGGCAATCGCCTCGGCGCAACGCTCGATTTATCTGGTCAGCCAATATTTCGCCTCGCCAAAAATCGCCAGCGCGCTGGGCAACCGGCTCGCCGAACCTGATGGGCCGGAAATAATCATTATCAACCCGATCCGCGCCGATGGCTGGCTCGAAGAAGCCGCCATGGGCTCGGCGCGCGCGTTGCTCTTGCGCGATTTACGCACGCTCGATCACCATCAGCGCCTGCGCGTCGCCACCCCGATCACGGCGGGCGGCGAGGATATTTACGTCCATGCCAAAATACTGGTGATCGATGATCAACTGCTCCGCGTCGGCTCCTCGAACATTAATAATCGCTCAATGGGTGTGGATACCGAGTGCGACCTGATTATCGAAGCGATCACCGATGGCATTGACCGCCCTGATCTGCGCACCGCCATCACCGCGATCCGCGACCGGCTGATCGCGGAATTATTGGGCGTCCCCGTGGAGCAATGGTGTGCGGCGGTCGCCGCCTCGGGCGGATCGCTGATTGCGGCTTTGGACCCGTTCACCGCGCAGCCGGATCGCCGCTTAGTGCCGTTCGTCCCGCCCGCGATCAACGGGCTGGAAGCCCAAATCGCCGTCAGCGGCGCGCTTGACCCGACCAGCCCGGAAGCCATGGCGCCCAATTTCGTGCGCGGCCTGCGTTTGATCGGCAGGCCCCGACCGCGCCACTGGCTGAACCGCCTTACGCGACGCAGCAAAACCGCGTAATCTTGAATAATGCTGACCGACCTACCCAATCTGCTGACCCTCTCGCGGATCGCCGCCATCCCGGTGCTGGTGCTGTTGGTCGCCCTCAACGCGCCCCTGGCCGACCTGCTCGCCTGCGGCTTGTTCGCCCTTGCCGGCATCACCGATTGGCTGGATGGTCAACTCGCGCGCTCGCGCAAGCAACTCTCCGATTTGGGCCGGATGCTCGACCCGATTGCCGACAAGCTGCTGGTCGGTGCCACCTTGATGCTGCTGGTTGGCTTTCATCGGCTGCCCGCCTTCGGCATTTACCCGGCCATCGTGATTATGCTGCGCGAGATTTTGGTCTCGGGTTTACGCGAATATCTGGCGGGGATCCGCGTCGGCCTGCCGGTCACCAAACTCGCCAAATGGAAAACCACCGCCCAAATGCTCGCCCTTGGGGTGTTGCTGCTCGGCCCGCCCGGCGCGCATCTGCTCGGGCTGGGCTGGATCAAAGCCGCTGATTTGGGCGGGTTATTGCTCTGGGCCGCGGCTGGCCTCACTTTGGTCACCGGCTGGGATTACCTGACCGCCGGGCTACGCCATGTGATTGAGCCGAGTTCGCTGGGTTGAAGGCGCCCCTCCCTGCCTCGGTGCTCGCGTTGATCGGCTGGTCAGGCAGCGGCAAAACCACCTTGCTGGCTGGCTTGCTGCCGATTCTCACCGGCTGGGGCATGGTGGTTTCAACCCTGAAACACGCGCATCACGCCGTGGATCCTGATCAGCCGGGCAAGGATAGCCACCGACATCGCCAGGCCGGCGCGCATGAGACCCTGCTCGCGACCCGTGCGCGCTTTGTGCTGTTCGCCGAGCATCGCGGCGCCGATGAGCCGGATCTGGCCGCCTTGCTCGCCCGGATGGCCCCGGCTGATTTGTTTCTGGCCGAAGGTTTCAAATCGGCCCCGGTGGCGAAACTCGAAATTCACCGCCCTGCCCTCGGCAAACCGCCTTTATGGCCCGACCTGCCCGAGATTATCGCCGTCGCCAGCGATCAGGCTCTGCCCACCTGCCCCAAGCCGGTGCTTAATTTAGCTGATCCCGCTGTTATCGCTCGATTCATCGCCACTTATCGCGGCTGGACCCTGCCCCCACTTGAGGGCAGCGGGCAAATTGGACGATAAGGGGTCTGATTGATGGAGAATAATCTGATGCCAAAACGCGGATTTCCGACCGCTGCGATTATGCCCTGCCTGCTGCTCACGCTGCTGTCAGGCTGCGCGGGCTTGGGCAATTATTTGCATAGTTCGATTGATCCCTTCCACGATCCGAACGCGCCGCCGTCCGAAACAGTGAACATGCTGCGCGCGCGCGGCCATCAGGTTCTGGTGCAGCCGATCCTCGCACAGAAGGGCGATATCTGGCCCGGCAAGGTCAGGCCGATTCCAACCCTGGCGCAAATTCAGCAAAATATGAACGTGCCGCTAAATCAGGCCTATCAAAATCAATATGGCCCGATATCGGGTCAAAACGGCGCGGCCTTCGCAGCTCAGCCCACCGGCCCCCAAGCCGCGATCCCCACCGGCGTGACCGTGGGGACAACTTTGAGCGGTCCGAGCGGGCCGATTGGCATTGTCAGCACCCCGAGCAATGGCCGTTATCAACAGGTTTCGCCGCTCAATGGCCAGGGCGGCGGCATCCTGACGCCGAGCGGCACCGGCACCGCAACCCTGACCGAGCCGAACGGCCAATCGATCACCGTGCAGGTGCCCGCCCAATGAGCCTCACGATCCGCTACTTTGCCTGGCTCCGCGAACGCGTCGGCCATGCCGAGGAGCGGGTCGATCCGCCTTCGAGCATCACCACCATCGGCGCGCTCACCGATTGGCTGGCGGCGCAAAGCCCGGCCCATGCCGACGCTTTCGCCCAGCGCGCGGTGATTAAAACCGCGATTGATCAACATTTCGTGGACGCTAACGCGCCGATTGCCGGGGCGCGCGAAATAGCGTTTTTCCCGCCTTTCACCGGCGGTTGAGGCGATGCCGATTATTCGGGTGCAGGCCGAAGATTTCGATGTCGGCGCCGAACTCGCCCGGCTGGAAGCGGGTGCCGGTGCGGTGGCAAGTTTCGTGGGTATTGTGCGCGGCGCGTCCGATGGCCGAACCCTGAGCGCCCTGACCCTCGAACATTATCCCGGCATGACCGAAAGCGCCGCCGCCGCGATTGCCCAACAGGCGATGAGCCGCTGGCCACTGAGTGCTTGCACCATTATTCACCGGATCGGACGCCTCACCCCCGGATCACGCATCGTGCTCGCCGCCGCCGCCAGCGCCCATCGCGCCGCCGCTTTGGAAGCCACGGCGTTTTTAATCGACTGGCTAAAAACCGATGCGCCGTTTTGGAAGCATGAAAGCTTCACCAATGGCGATGCCAACTGGGTCGCGGCGCGCCACGAGGATGATCAAGCCCGCGCCCGCTGGGACTAATCCCGACGCTGAGCCGCTTATGAGCCGCTGAACCAATTATAACCCTGATTTTCCCAATAGCCGCCGGGATAGGTGTTGGTGACACCCATCGCCATAATCGATTTCGGATTTTTGAAACCAAGCTTGGTCGGGATGCGCAGCCGGACCGGCGCACCGAACGGCGCGGTGAGCGGTCCGCCATTAAACTCAAGCGCCAGAATGGTTTGCGATTGCAATGCCGAGGGCATGTCGATGCTGGTGAAATAGCCATCCGCGCACTGAAACGAGACATAGCGGGCGCGCAAATCGGCATTCACCGCGCGGAGAAAATGCCCGAGCGGCACGCCGCGCCATTGGCCGACCACCCGCCAGCCTTCGACGCAAATCAACCGGGTGATCTGGCTGTGCTGGGGCAAGGCGCTGAGCCGCGCGAGAGTCCAGGGGGTTTTATCGCCGATCCGCCCGGTGAGGGCGAGCCGCCAGGTGGCAGGATCAACCACCGGAGCCTGGGAAATATCATAAAAGGCATTGAAGCGGGGCGGATTGGTGATCGCGCTGGCCGGGAAGGTGGGCGCGCGCTTGGCCGGATCGAACAACGCCGCCTGCACCTCATCATTCCAGCGCGACATTGCCGAGAGAATCCGATCGCTGATATCGGGATGATGCGGATGATCGAAATCACAACCCGGCAGCAGGCCGACCGCGCCAAACGCCAAGGCGCGGGTGAATAAGCGGCGGCGATTGGTGATGAGCGCGCTCATGCGTGCGGCTCCGCGCCCGGGAGGGTATTGGGCAGGCGGCCGCCAGTGATCATCGGCGGCAGCACTTTCGGCACCAAAGCCACCAGCAGCAGATGCACGGCAATAAACAGCACAATCCCGGCCATCACCAGAAAATGCACC
>JAJZEG010000312.1 GCA_021828605.1 Pseudomonadota bacterium
GCCAGCGGCTGTTGCGTTGGCGGCATGATTTGCTGTTGGAAGCCAATGGCACGCTGGCAAGTCTGTCCGAAGGTGGAATTCACGAGGCCGATATTACCGACCGGGCCAGCGTTGAGACGGATCGGGCGCTGGAGTTACGCACCCGCGACCGGGCGCGCAAACTGATTGGTAAAATCGATCAGGCATTGGGGCGGTTGGATTCCGGCCAGTATGGCTATTGTGAAGAAACCGGCGAGCCGATCGGCCTGCGCCGCCTGATGGCGCGACCCATCGCCACCTTGTCCATCGAGGCCCAGGAGCGCCATGAGCGCCAGGAGCGCATACAGCGCGACGACTAAAACAAAGTGCGCATACAGCGCGACGATTGAAACAAAGTGCGCATACAGCGCGACGATTGAAACAAAGTGCGCATACAGCGCGACGACTAAAACAAAGCGCGCATACAGCGCGACGATTGAAACAAAGTGCGCTATTTGCGCTTCACCTGATGAGCAGGAATTCGCACCATGAGTCGGGAATAACCTTTGACGAACGACGAATAAATGCGCTCGGGTGGTTCGATGATCTCGATTCGTCCGAACCTGAGCAAAATCTCCTCCCACATAATCCGTAATTGCAAATCGGCCAGCCGTTCGCCGAGGCAGCGATGCAGGCCAAAGCCGAATGATAAATGCTTGCGTGGTCGTGCTCGGTCGATGACTAACTGATCAGCCTGCTCAATCGCGTCCTCATCATAATTGCCAGACACGTACCATAGCGCCACGCGGTCGCCGGCTTTGATCCGTTGGTTTTCGAATTCAATGTCGCGCAAGGCGGTTCGCCGCATATGGGCCAGCGGGGTTTGCCAGCGGATGATTTCGGGAACCATGTTCGCAACGAGATCGGGGTTATTGAGTAATTTGGTGTATTGATCGGGAAATTGGTTGAGGGCGAACAGACCGCCGGTAATCGAGTTGCGGGTGGTGTCATTGCCGCCGACGATCAATAAAATCAAGTTGCCCAGATATTCCATCGGCGTCTGATGGCGCGTGGCATCGGCGTGTGCCATGAGGGAAATGAGGTCGCCGCGGGGCGGGGCTGCTGCCCGTTCCTGCCAGAGCTGCGAAAAATACGTCAGGCAATCCAGTAATTCCGCACGACGCTGATCCTCGCTCTCGACGATACCCCCACCGGGAATCGCGGTTGCGACGTCCGACCAGCGGGTCAATTTATGGCGATCGGCCCAGGGGAAATCGAACAAGGTCGCTAATAATTGGGTGGTCAGCTCGATTGATACCTGAGCGACCCAGTCGAAATCCTCGCCGATCGGCAAGCCATCGAGAATGGTTTTGGCGCGCGCGCGGATCAGGATTTCCAGCTCGGCCAGATTGGGTGTGGCCACAATCGGCTGCACGGCGGCGCGCTGCTGGGTATGGCGTGGCGGATCCATGGCGATGAACATCGGCATGGTGAAATCCTGTTGTTGGTCACGCAGGGTAATGCCGCCATATTTGACGTCCGACGAAAAAATTTCAGGCTGGGCTTCGATTTGCATAATGTGGCGATATTTGGTGATCGACCAATAGGCGCCATATTCGCTTTCAGCGCAGTAATGCACGGGCGCTTCGCGTCGTAGTCGGGCGAAATAGGGCCAGAACGCGTCATGTTGGAACAAGAGCGGCTGGCCGACATGCAGGGCTGCGAGCGGCAGTTCCTGGGCTTGGGCGATCAGGGCCTGACGTTGCGACATGGGTTTCGCTCCTGCGTTGCGCGCCGCCTCAGGATATCGCGTTCGGAAATTTGGGCAATAGAGTGTTTCTGATCCTATCGGAAACACTCTGCTCATTTTTTGGCGCACAAAAAACCCCGCCTGATCACCCAGGCGGGGTTTATGAGTTCTAATGCCGGTTAGGCGTTACTCAGCATCATCGCGACGGGCGCCTTTGGCCCCGACTTGGTCGGAAATATCGGCGCCTGTGGCCTGATCAACCACACGCATCGACAGTTTGACTTTGCCGCGATCATCGACGCCGATCATTTTTACTTTGACCGCATCGCCGACTTTGACCACGTCACCGGTGCGCGCAACCCGACCCTGGGCCAGCTCGCTAATATGCACCAGCCCGTCTTTGGCGCCCATAAAGTTCACAAACGCGCCGAAATCGGCGATTTTGACCACTTTGCCGGAATAGATCGCGCCGACTTCGGCTTCTGAGGTCAGGCCACGAATTTTATCGATGGCTTTTTGCGCCTGCTCGTCGGAGGTGGCGGCGATTTTGATCGTGCCGTCATCCTCGATATCGATTTTACAGCCGGTTTGCTCGACGATTTCACGAATGACTTTGCCGCCGGTGCCGATCACATCGCGGATTTTGTCCTTGGGCACCGAAATCACGGTAATGCGCGGGGCATTGGATGATACATCTGCGCGGGCATTTTGCAGTGCCTTGGCCATTTCACCCAGAATATGCAGCCGCCCGTCACGCGCCTGATCGAGCGCGATTTTCATGATTTCCGGGGTGATCGAGGTGATTTTGATGTCCATTTGCAAGGCGGTAACACCCGATTCGGTGCCAGCGACCTTGAAATCCATATCGCCCAGATGATCCTCATCGCCGAGAATATCGGAGAGCACGGCAAAGCCACGATCTTCCTTGATCAAACCCATCGCAATGCCGGCGACCGGACGGGTGAGCGGAACCCCCGCATCCATCAGCGCGAGCGAGGTGCCGCACACGGTAGCCATTGATGACGAACCGTTGCTCTCGGTGATCTCGGAGACCACGCGCATGGTGTACGGGAATTTGTCCTTGCCGGGGAGCAGCGGATGCACCGCGCGCCAGGCGAGCTTGCCATGGCCGATTTCGCGACGTCCCGGTGAGCCCATGCGCCCGGTTTCGCCGACCGAAAACGGAGGGAAATTATAGTGCAGCATGAAATGCTCGCGGAACTCGCCTTCGATTGCATCGATCAATTGTTCGTCCTGGGCGGTGCCGAGAGTGGCAACCACAATCGCCTGGGTCTCGCCCCGGGTGAACAAGGCGCTGCCATGGGTGCGCGGCAGGACGCCCACTTCGGCCATAATCGGGCGGACGGTTTTGGTGTCGCGGCCATCGATCCGGGTGCCGTGATCGAGGATCGCGTTGCGCACGATATCGGCTTCCAACGCTTTGAACAGCGATTTTGCCTTATCGGTTGGCAAGCCTTCTTCGGCGAGGGCGGCCATGGTCGCGTCTTTGACGGCGGTTAATTTGTCATGACGGGCCGCCTTCTCGCGCTCATCATAGGCGCTGCGAATGCCTGCCCGCGCCAGCGCGTCGATCCGGGTTGCCAAGGCTTGTTCCTGTTCGGACGGTTCGACCAGCGCCCAAGGATCTTTCGCCGCATGTTCGGCCAACGCGATAATAGCCTCGATCACCGGCTGAAAAGCCGTGTGGCCAAAGGTGACGGCGCCCAACATAATCTCTTCCGAGAGCTCATGCGCCTCGCTTTCGACCATCAGCACGCCTTCAACGGTGCCGGCGACCACGAGATCAAGAGCGCTTTTTTCACGCTGCGCCGTGGTCGGGTTCAGGACATAAGCACCGTCGACATAACCGACCCGGGCACCACCGATGGGCCCGAAAAAGGGAATGCCGGATAGGGTCAACGCCGCCGAGGCAGCAACCAGCGCCACCACGTCCGGGTCGTTTTCCAAATCATGGCTCAGCACGGTGACCACAACTTGCACTTCGTTGCGGAAATTGCTGGGGAACAGCGGTCGGACTGGTCGGTCAATCAGGCGCGAAACCAAGGTTTCTTTCTCGGTGGGCCGTCCTTCGCGCTTAAAAAAGCCGCCTGGAATCCGACCTGCCGCGAAAAACTTCTCTTGATAATTAACGGTCAAGGGGAAGAAATCCTGCCCCGGTTTGGCTGATTTGGCGCCAACCGCCGTTGCCAGCACCACGGTATCGCCATAGCGCGCAATCACCGCGCCATCGGCTTGGCGTGCCACTTTACCGGTTTCCAACGTCAGGGTGCGACCACCCCAATCCAGCTCTTTACGAAAATATCGATCAAACATCAGTAGATCCTCAAAAAAGGATCGGAACAGCAAACGCCGTGTGCGTCCACCAGTACGGCGTCTCGGGCAGCATGGGTCGGGGCTGTGCGGAGTAAAACTCGTCACAGCCACGGGCCATGTGGCCGGAAACGCCGCGAATTATGCCGGCGGAATGTGCAACGAGCGGCAAACGCTCATCCGATCGTCTCGGGGGACCATTCCCCCTATCGGCATACCCCCTTGGCAGCCACGGCTTCCATAGACGAAACCTAACCGCGCGGCTACTCCCTCATAAGAACGAGATGATATTATTCGGCATAGAAGGGTGAACCCAAATAAGGGTTTAGAATAATCACCTGAGTGGAATCGCCAGATTACAATCAGGCGATTGAAATTGCTCGCCAAAATATGAGCAGAGTGTTTCTCATCATGTGAGAAACACTCTAAGCCTAACGCCCTGATTGATTGAGATACCCGCAGGGTTAGGCGGCTTCGCTTGCGGGCGGCTCAGCGCGCGGGGTGGCGCGCCCGCCTTCAAACCCGGCTTCGCGGGCCAGTTCTGCGATGGCGCGGAACGCCGGATCGCGCGGCGACAGTTTCAAGTCGGCCAAAGTTCTCACAGCGTCAAACCGTTTCGGTAAATCGGGCATCGCAATATCGACTTTGCGTTTGAGTGCGTCTTCCAGCCGCTTGCGGTCAAATCCACCTTTGATATTGGCGCGGTTGAGCATGATTGTCGGGCGTTGCGGCTGGGTTGGTCCTTTGGGTAAGGCGAGTAAGCGTAGCGTGTCGCGTAAGCCCGCGATGGAGGGGTCGAGCACGATCACCCGATGATGTGCTGCTTCCAGCAACTCGCGATGCGATTGCAAGGGTAGAAACGGCAAATCGACGATGATGAAGTTGAAACGCTGGCGTAAAGCGGCAGCGAGTGTTTTGGCGCTGCCGTCCTTGCAGGTGAATTGCCGTTCCAGATTCGGTGGCAGCGCCAAAAGGCTCAAGCGCCCGCGCACCGGTTGGATCGCCTGATCCAGCGTTGCAGCGTTGATCGGGGATTCGCCGCTCAGTAATCCGCCAAGCGCCTCGCTGGGGGCGCCACCGCACAAGCCATGACAGGTTCCGAGCAATGGATCCGCATCGAACAATAAAGTGTGGCGGTTGGAGGATTCGCCCAGATAGAGGGCCAGCATGGTCGCGATGGTGCTGGCGCCGACGCCGCCACGGGCGCCGGTGAGCGCAATCATCCGTCCGCCGCGCGCGGATTCGGCTGCTTGGATATCTTGTGAAATCAGCGGCCCGAAATAACGGGTTACCATTTCCCGGGTCAGGGGTTTGAATAAATAATCCACGGCGCCAATCTCGCGGGTGATCAACCGATAGAGGCTGATATCATCCACCTCACCGAGCACGAACAATGCCACCGAGGGTTCGATCACCTCGCTCAGGGCGGCGAGTAAGCGCGCGGGCGCCGGGTCTGCCCCGATATCCACGACCAGAATGTCAGGTGCCGGTGCGCGCATCATGGCGGCAATGGCACTTTTTAACGGACCGCGTTTGATATCGTAGGTTACTTCGGTGCCGCTATGCGCCAGTTCCGCCTGCACCAAATCGCGCAACGCATCCTCAAGCACGGCTTCGGTCGTTGCGTCGGTCACGAAACCAACGACGCTTCGCTTGCCCCTGCGCATCGGCGTGGGGCTGCGATCACGGAATTGTCCCTCGCTCACTGGACGCCTCTTTGCTGCATCATGACGATGATCATAACCGTCATGATGCGACAAAAACCTTAAGGTTTGATCAACAAAACCATGGTTTCAAGATTATCGGTTTCAGGCCACGGTGAATTGATTATCGATATTGCCGCGGGTGGCATGCGCGTAAGGGCAGACGATTTCTGCCTTGTGCACCAGGGCCTTCGCTTCGTCAGGCGCCATGCCGGGGATGGTGATGGTCAAATGCGCGCTAATGCCAAACCCAGCGCCATCATCGCGCGGGCCGATACCGATGCTGGCTTTGACCGTGGTGGTTTCCGGCAGCTTGATTTTGTCCTGCCCGGCGACAAACTTCATCGCACCGAGAAAGCAGGCCGAGTAACCGAGGGCAAAGAGCTGCTCGGGATTGGTGCCCGCCCCGCCATCGCCGCCTAATTCTTTCGGCGTGCTCAAATCGACCTTCAGCCGTCCATCATCGCTCTCGGCATGGCCGGTGCGACCGCCGGTAGCGTGACCATGGGCGTGATATAGAGCCTTCATCTTTATTCTCCTTTGTTTGAACCGATCACTAAATGGTGCGTTAGCGCCCGATGTCCACTGCTGCGTGACCGAGCGGTCCGACCCCGTGGCCAAAGCCGGGGGATGCGCTTAAAGCCGCGCGTAAAAATCGGCGGCCCCGTTCAATCGCCGGGATCAGTTCAAGCCCCTCGGCCAGCCCGACGGCGATTGCCGAGGCCAAGGTACATCCGGTGCCGTGGCCCGCTTGGGTGATGATCCGCGTGCCCCTGAATCGGGTGATTATAGCGTTTTGCGCCAGTACATCGACCAGCATCGCATCAGGCCGATCAGTGTCAGGCAGATGCCCGCCTTTCACCAGCACGGCGCCGTGTTGCGCGAGGGTCAACGCCGCTCGTTCAGCGTCGGCGACATTGGCAACCGCCTGCCCCGTCAACAAAGCGGCTTCAGCCAAATTGGGCGTCACCAAGCGCGCCAGGGGGATCAGGCGCGCGCGCAACGCGCTCAGCGTATCGGCAGTCGAGAGTGCAACCCCGGTCGAGGCGGCCAGCACCGGGTCAAGCACGATCGGGATCCGCGCACTCCACTTGCTCAACGCGTCCGCCACTGCGTCAACCATGAGAGCCGAGCCCAGCATGCCGATTTTAATGGCATCCGCACCAATATCGGTGAGCCCGACGGTAATGGCTTGCGCAACCAGGTGCGGATCAATCGGCGTGATGTGATGCACCGCCTTGGTATCCTGCACGGTCACCGCGGTGATGGCGGTTAAGGCGTATCCGCCCAAAACGGTGATGGTTTTAATGTCGGCTTCGATGCCAGCACCGCCGCCGCTATCGGAGCCGCCGATGGCCAGCACGCGGATCAAGGCGGTGGTCCTTACGCCGCCATCTCGCGCTCGATCAGGCTCACTAATCCTGTTACCAAATGGTCGATCATCGCGTAATTTTCACCTTCGGCCATGACGCGAATCAAGGGTTCGGTACCCGAGGGGCGCACCAACAACCGTCCTATCCCGTCCAGTCGAGCCATTGCCTCGGCCATCGCCGCTTGCACCGATGGCTTGGTCAGCGGCGATTCGCCGACGAAGCGGACATTGCGCAGAATTTGCGGCAGGGGCGTGAAAATCCGGCAAACGACGCTGGCCGGCTGTTGCGCATCGGCGATGGCGGCCATCACTTGCAGGGAAGCGATCAACCCATCCCCGGTGGTGCCAAAATCAGACAAAATCACATGGCCCGATTGTTCGCCGCCAACATTGTGGCCACCCGCGCGCATTGCCTCCGCGACGTAGCGATCGCCGACGGCGGTCCGGTGCAATGTCAGGCCAATGCCCGATAAAAACCGCTCCAATCCGAGATTGGACATTACCGTCGCCACCACCGCCCCGCCGGTCAGGCGTCCTGCGGCCTGAAACCGCCGCGCGACCAAAGCGAGCACCTGATCGCCATCGATCACCGCGCCGGTTTCATCGACCAAAATCACCCGGTCCGCATCGCCATCGAGGGCGACACCCAAATCGGCTTTATGTTCCAGCACCGCCGCACATAAGGAAGCGGGGGCGGTTGAGCCGCAATCGCGATTGATATTGAAGCCATCGGGCTGCACCCCGAGCGGGATTATGGTGGCGCCAAGCTCGTAGAGAGCGGCGGGGGCAACCTTATAG
>JAJZEG010000084.1 GCA_021828605.1 Pseudomonadota bacterium
CGTCGAGATTTCCAAACAACAACAAACCAGCGATTGGGGCTCGCTTAGCCTGACCCCCGAGCAATGCGCCTATGCCGCATCGGACGTGCTGCATTTGCACGCGCTCTGGGCGAAGCTTGACGCGCTGTTGCAGCGCGAAGGCCGCCGTCCGCTCGCCGAAGCCTGCTTTCGCTTCCTGCCCGCCCGCGGCGCCCTCGACCTGCTCGGCTATGACGATCCCGATCTGTTCAGCCACTGACCCTTCTGTCTCTGACGTCCATTTACACTTGGTTGCGCACTCTCTGTTGACCCGGCATCGCCCTCGGTCGCATACAGAAGCATGACATCCCGCCTGACCCTGGGCCGGGCCGAGGTCCATGCTGACGCAACCGGTACCGATGGCGCTGATATCGCCATTGGCCGCGACGTGCTGGACACTGAAGCCCAAGCCCTGCACGCCCTTGCCGCATCGCTCGACCAGCGTTTTTCCGAGGCGGTGGCCACGCTCGAACGCGTCACCGGGCGCGTCGTGATCACCGGCATGGGCAAATCCGGCCATGTCGCCCGCAAAATCGCCGCCACCCTGGCCTCCACCGGCACGCCTGCTCTGTTCGTCCATCCCGCCGAAGCCAGCCATGGCGATCTCGGCATGGTGGTCGCGGGTGACGCGGTGCTGGCCTTGTCCAATTCCGGCGAAGCCCCCGAACTCGCCGATATCATTGCCCACGCAAGGCGCATCGGCCTGCCACTCATCGCCATCACCGCGCGCGCCACCAGCAGCCTGGCCCAAGCCGCTTCGGTGCTTTTGCTCCTGCCGCCCGCGCGCGAAGCCGGGCCGATCGGCCTTGCTCCGACCACCAGCACCACCATGCAAATGGCCCTGGGCGATGCGCTGGCGGTCGCCCTCCTGGCCCGCCGGGGTTTCACCAGCGCCGCCTTCGGCCAGTTCCATCCCGGCGGCAAGCTCGGCGCCCGTCTCAAGCGGGTCCACCAACTCATGCATACCGGTGACGCCGTGCCGCTCGCGCGCGGCCATCTCACCATGGACAAGGCCATCCTGCGCATCACCGAAAAACATTTCGGCTGCCTCGGCGTGATCGATGAGGCCCAGCATTTGCTCGGGGTGGTCACCGATGGCGATTTGCGCCGCGCGATGGGCCCCGATCTGCTCACCCGCCCGGTCGCCGACATCATGACCGCAGCGCCCCGGGTCATCGGCCCCGACGCTTTGGCCGAAGACGCTTTGCACGCGATGACCGATCAATCGCCGAAAGTCACCTCGCTGTTTGTTGTCGACGCCCAGCGCACGGTGGTCGGCATTGTCCATATCCATGATTTGCTGCGCGCGGGCGTCGCATAATGGTCGCGCGATGAAGAGCACCGACCTGCCCAAACTCACCCGCGATCACGCCGAAATCCTGCCGACCCTGGCGCGCAGCCGCCGGGTGCAGCTCGCCAAGCGCGTACTGCCCTTTCTCGCCGTCTTGCTGCTGGTCGCCCTGGTCGCTTTGCCTGATTTGCGCTCCGGCACCGCGTTCGGTCGCTTTACTTACCGCAAAACCAACGGCACCAGCCCGCACGGCCCGATTTCCGAGGTCAGCGGTGCGCATTATCACGGCATCAACCGTCAGGGCGAAAAATTCTCGATCTCCGCGACCACCGCCACTCAAATCACCCAAAACCAGCTTCGCCTGCAACGCCCGCAAGGCAATATCCTGCTCAATTCCGGCGCCTGGCTGATGCTCCATGCGCGCCATGGCCTGTATCATCAGCGCAGCGGCGCCCTCGGCCTGCGCGGCGGCGTCACCCTCTATCGCGCCGATGGCACCACCATGAAAACCCACACGGCATCGATCAATCTGCATCAAGGCACCGCCACCGGCACCGATAAAGTGCTGGCTTACGGCCCGTTCGGCACATTGCACGCCGCCCATGGTTTTTCCGTCATTAATCGCGGCGCCGCCGTGCAATTTAACGGCAAAATCCATCTCACCCTGATCGGCGCCGCCTCCCAGGCCACGCCCCAAACCACCCCGATTCAAGCCGTGAGCCCGCCGAAATGAGCCTCCAACGCCAGCGCCGCGCGCCGCTCACCCCCGGCTTGATCCTATTGTCACTCGCCTTGCTCGCAGCACCCGGCATCAGCCACGCGCAATCTTTGGGCTTCGGCCAAAACACCGCAGGCGCCACGCCGCAACCCATCCAAATCACCGCCTCGAACGGGCTCGAATGGAACCAAAAAACCCGCATCATCACCGCCAACGGCAATGCCCAGGCGGTGCGCGGCAAAGTCACCATCACCGCCAATCAGCTGATCGCCCACTACGCCGCCAATAGCACCGGCCCCGCCGCCCAACCGACCTCATCCGGTACCGATCCGCTCTCGGGCCTCGATCAGGGCCAATCCAAACTCACCCGCCTCGAAGCGGTGGGGAACGTTCATATTTTCACCGCGACCGAACAAGCCTTCGCCGATCACGCGATCTATCACATGGCCAGCGGCGAATTGGTGCTCACCGGCAACGCTCTCCGCCTGATCACCCCATCCGATACCATCACCGCCGCCCAATCCCTGCAATATTGGTCCAAGGACCGCCGCGCCGTCGCCATCGGCCACGCTCAGGTGGTGACCAAAAATCATCGCTCAATCCAGGCCGACCAACTCACCGGCTATTTTGCCGCGCGTCCCACCAGCCCAACCACCCAAACCACCGCCACATCCACAGCGGGCAAACTCCGCAAAGTCATCGCCCAAGGCCATGTCATTGTCCGCACCGCCGCCGATATCGCGACCGGCGATCACGGCGTCTATCGCCCGGCCACCGGCATCGCGGTGCTCACCGGCAATGTCCATATCACCCAGGGGCCGAACGAGCTGGCTGGCGGTAAAGCGCAGGTCAATATGAAAACCGGCATCGCCACCTTGCTCGCAGCCCCCGGCCATCGGGTGCAGGGTGTGGTGCTGCCCAATTCCGCGCCGCCCGCTCTTACCGCCGCACCCGCCGTCAAATCGCCGCAAACCCCGGCAAAAACACCACCATGAACGAGACGTTGCGGGTCACCGAGGATTTTCGCGGCACGGAGGAGCACGGCGCTGGCCAGGGGGGGACTGGTCTCATCGCCACCGGCCTCGGCAAAACCTTTCGCAAGCGCGCCGTGGTGCGCAATGTCTCCCTCACCCTCCGGCGCGGCGAGGCCATCGGCCTGCTCGGCCCCAACGGTGCCGGTAAAACCACCACCTTCTATATGCTGGTCGGGCTGATCCAGGCCGATAGCGGCACCATCACCCTCGATGGCGTCGATATCTCAACGCTGCCGATGTATCGCCGCGCCCGGCTCGGCATTGGCTATCTGCCCCAGGAAGCCAGCGTGTTTCGCGGCCTCACCGTCGAGCAAAACATCGCCGCCGCCATCGAGGTCGTCGAACCCGATCGCGACCGCCGCGCCGCCTTGCTCGATGCCCTGCTCGCCGAATTCGGGATTTCCCACCTGCGCCGCACCCCCGCTTTGGCCCTGTCCGGTGGCGAGCGCCGCCGGGTGGAAATCGCTCGTGCCTTGGCCACCAACCCGCGCTATATTTTGCTCGATGAACCGCTCGCCGGGATCGACCCGATTGCCGTCAGCGAAATCCGCGACCTGGTCGCCCATCTCAAGGATCGCGGCCTCGGCGTGATCATCACCGACCATAATGTCCGCGAAACCCTCGAAATCATCGATCGCGCCTATATTCTCCACGAAGGCCAGGTCTTGATGGAAGGCGAACCCGACGTCGTCGTCGCCAATCGCGATGTCCGCCGGGTCTATCTCGGCGAACGCTTCATTCTCTGATTATCCCGGCCAACAGCCCGAGGCCCGCTTGCTCCTGTCCGATCTCCTCCTCTACGCCTTAGCGGGCGCCGCCGCCGGGTTTCTCGGCGGGCTGCTGGGCATTGGCGGCGGCCTGCTGATCGTCGCCGCCCTCACCCTCACTCTGCCCGCCTCCGGCCTGACCGGCCCCGCGATTATCCATGTCGCGGTCGCCACCGCGCTCGCCGGCATGGTGCTCACCTTCAGCGCCTCAACTTGGGCGCATTACCGCACCGGCAACATCATGGGTGCAAGCTGGGCGCGCCTCGCACCGGGCATGGTCATCGGCACAATAATCGGCACCGCGCTCGAAGGCTTAATGAGCGGCATCGTGCTCCGCCTCGCGATCACCCTGTTTTGCGCGCTCACCGCCTGGCGGATGATCGCCAGCAGCAACAAGCCCCAGCCCGATCAAACCAATATCCCCTGTTCTCTCTGGCTGTTCCCCACCGGTATCGGCATCGCCACCCTGTCCTCGATTGTCGGCATTGGCGGCGGCTCGCTCACCGTGCCGCTGTTGCTCAGCCTGCGGGTCAAGCCGGTGCGCGCGGTCGCCACCAGCGCCGCGTGCGGCCTGGTCATCGCCTGCTCCGCCGCCGCGTTAAACATGCTGATCACCCATCAAGCCAATCCAACTGCTGGCCATAGCCATCCCTGGGGCCTGATCGGCACCGTCTATCTCCCCGCCGCAATCACCGCCGCCCTCGCCTCAACCCTCACCGCGCGCTGGGGCGTGCGCGTCGCCAACCGCCTGTCCGGCCCCGCGCTCAAACGCAGTTTCGCGTTTTTTCTCCTGATCATCGGCGCGATCATCGCCTTCGGCGGCTAACCCACAATCATCCATCCTGCCTGCAACTGGCCAGCTTCTTGCATCACCAAATCCATGGACCCGTCTTAACCGCCGACTCCTCATGGATATCCTCATCGCCGACACCGATCCCGCCCGCGCGCTCGCCCTCAATGCACGGCTGCTCCGTGAATTCCCCGGCGTGCGGGTGCGCATCGCCCCGCCCGAAGGCAGCCTCGCCGAACTCGCCCGTGACACCGCGCCCGATGTGATTGTCGTTGATCTCGCCCGCCCCGACCGCGACGGCCTCGATCAGATTCGCGGCCTCGCCGCAGGCCCGGCGCCGGTCATGCTGTTCATCGATGAGGACGATCCCGGCTTCATGGAACAAGCGATCAACGCCGGGGTGATCTCCTATCATGTCGATGCCGCCTCGATCCGTGACATCAAACCGATCCTGCGCAGCGCGATTGCGCTTTATCGCCATCTCCATGCCCGCGAAACCCGGCTGCACCAGGCCGAAGCTGCCTTGCTTGATCGCCGCGCCATCGATGCCGCCAAGCGCCGCCTGATCGAGCGCGACCGAATGAGCGAACCCGCCGCCCATCGCTTTTTGCAACGCCGCGCGATGGATCAACAAGTCAAACTCGCCGATATCGCCCGCTCTCTCCTGCAAGACCCACCCGACACTGACGGAACCGCCTGATGAGCCAGCCTGCCCAAATTATACGCATCGGACTGCTCCGCTTGCTCGATTCCGCGCCGGTTCTGCTCGCGGACCAGCAAGGCTATTTCACCCAAGCCGGTCTCGCCGCGACCCTTCTGCGTGAACCGTCCTGGGCCAATATCGCCGACAAGCTCGCTTACGGCCTGCTCGATGCCGCGATCATGCCCGGCCCGCTCGCTTTGGCCATTATGCTCGGCCTGCGCGGCCGCGCCACGGCTCTGCACATCGCCGGATTATTAAGCCGCGAAGGCAACGCGGTGGTGATGGCCAACCTTGCATCCGCCAACATTGTCGTGCCCCATTGGGCCACCGTCCATATTTTTTCCAATCATACGCTCCTGCTCCGCCGGGTTTTCGCCGAACGCGGCATCACCCCCGCCGCCATGCTGGCTTTGCCCCCCGCCGAAATGACCAACGCCCTCGCCCAAGGCCGGATCACCGGCTTTTGCGCAGGCGCACCCTGGGGCGCACACGCGGCAGCGCAGGGTGCTGGCACTATCATCGCCAGCTCCGCCAGCCTCGCCCCCAACCACCCCGAAAAATTCATTGTGCTCCGCGCCGATTTCGCCGCTGCTCACCCGACGATCGCCGCTGCCCTGCGCGACGCTTTGTCCGCCGCCACCCTATATGGCCAACAACCCGAACAGTCTGACGCCATCGCCCATTTCCTCGCCGCACCCGACCAACTCAACCTACCGCACCCCCTCCTCGCCGCCGCTCTGCGCTCCGGCCAAGGCAACCCCATTTTCATGACCGGCGTTGATGTGCGTCCTCACGCGGATGAGTGGGCGAATGATTGGCACTGGACCATCACCCAAATGCAGCACGCCGCCCAATTTTCCACCGCCCAAGCCGCGCAGGCTCGGCGCCTGATCCTGACTAACGACAAAAAATAATCAGTTGAATAATAAATAGGCACATAATGCGTATCATAAATCCACTCTACCAAATTTCACGATAAAACGCCCTATTTTACATCACAATCTAGTTTGGCACTCTCTTTGCTTAACTCATGCTGCACCGCAACGTGCCCGCACCCGCCAATGACGGCGCGTGCAGAGCTGACTGAGATGTGAAATCGCGCGCCAATGAGGGCCGTCATGCGGGATTATCCCGCCGGAGTCCGCCGATGCGTTCATCCTCAGCGCCCTCATTCCTGAAATCCGGCCACTGGCCCACCTTGCTCGCTGCCTTCCTGTATTTCGATATGAGCTTCATGATCTGGGTGCTGCTCGGCCCGCTCGCCGTGCAAATCGGTCACGCTCTGCATCTCAGCGCCGCGCAAAAAGGCCTGATGATCGCGCTGCCGGTGCTCTCCGGCGCTTTGCTGCGCATCCCTGCGGGCTTTGCGGTTGATCAAGTCGGCGCGCGCGCCACCGCCATTATCGGCCAAATCATCCTGATCGCGGGTCTCGCTTATGGCTGGTTCGCGGGCATCAAGTCCTACCCCGAAATCCTCGCTCTCGGCCTCATTCTCGGCCTCGGCGGCGCGTCATTCGCCGTCGCTTTGCCGCTCGCCTCGCGCTGGTATCCGCCGCAGCATCAAGGCACCGCGCTCGGCATTGCCGGTGCAGGCAATATCGGCACCGTGGTCACCGCCCTCGCGGCGCCCTCGCTCGCCATCGCCCTCGGCCTTGGCGGCGTGTTTGGCATCGCCGCTTTGGCCATGATCGCCACCCTGATCGTCTTCGCGCTGCTGGCGAAAAACCCGCCGCTTTACAAGTTCCCGCAACCGGTCACCGATTTTTTCAAAATCCTGCGCATCGCCGATGTCTGGTGGTTCATGGGGTTCTACGGCGTCACCTTTGGCGGCTTCGTCGGCCTGTCCGCCGCTCTCACCCTTTATTTCCATAGCGTCTATGGGTTGAGCGCGGTCCATGCCGGTTTCGCCACCGCCGCCTGCGCCTTTGTCGGCGGCTCAATCCGCCCGTTCGGGGGCTATCTTGCTGATCGTCTCGGCGGGGTGCGCGTGCTGGGCGCGCTCTATCTCGCCGCGAGCGCCTGCCTGATCGTGTTGAGCCTCGGTATTGGCGGGTTCTGGCCCGCTTTCGCGGTCTTTATCCTGGTGATGGCCGCCTTCGGCATGGGCGATGGCGCGGTGTTCCAGCTGATCCCCGCCCGCTTTGGCCGCGAAATTGGCACCGCCACTGGCTTTGTCGGCATGGCGGGCGGCGTCGGCGGTTTTTATCTCGCCTCCAGCCTCGGCGTCTCCAAACAACTCACCGGCAGCTACAGCGCCGGATTCCTGATTTTCGCCGGTCTCGCTCTGCTCGCCTTCACCGGCCTCGCCATCGTGCGCCGCCGCTGGCGCGCCGATTTCACCGAAGCCAACCCGACCGAATCCGCCATTCGCATTTGAGGAGCCCACCCATGGACGGTTTCACTGCCCCACGCCCCCGCCTCGTCGTTGTCGGCAACGGCATGGCGGGCATGCGCACAGTC
>JAJZEG010000146.1 GCA_021828605.1 Pseudomonadota bacterium
GATCTGCATGAGCACGTATCCCAAAACATGATCGGCAGAGGCAAAAATCGGATCAGCGCGGATTTGCACTGGGGTTGACGCGCCATTGGCGCGGCGGAGTGCGCTTTCGCAGCGCCAACCGAGCTGGAATTTTTGTAGCGAGTGCAATCGCTCAACCAGCAATTTGGGTTCGCTGAATAATGCGGGCAGATCAACGAGATTGCCCGTTTGTTGGTTTGTTTCGCCAATCAGCTGCGAGCACGCTTGGTTGATCAGAAGAATATCGCCCGCGACATCGGTGATGATCACCGATTGGCTTGAAGCACCAACATCCTCACGGAGCTGATCGAGTTGATCATGGGCGATCAGGAGGCGCACCGAGGACGATTGCAGGACCACATCACTGACCATGCAGCCAATAACCCGTGCCGCCGCGATGTCAGCCTCGGTCCAAGGTTGTGACTGCTGACGCATCACCTGTTGCCATTGTGCAAAGGATCGACGCGGCGATAGATCGGTCGGATGATCGCCAATGATCATTGGTTTTGTCGGGTCGCCGCCCCACGTAATGGTCTGAACTTCTTCAGGTCGAACCCAAATCAGATAGGCCCCCGGCGATGCGGTGATTCTGACGGCGAGAACGCCGCTGGCGATGGCGGCGATCACAGCGAGCGATTCACGCGCGGCGCCTAGTCGATCAGTTGCAACCGGCTCGCCGCTGAGGCATTCGGTATCGGTGTGGGAGTCGAGCCACGCGGCAATTGCGCGAATATCTTGAGTGGCGGGAACATCACCGCAGGTGGTGGCTTCGCCCTCATACATCAGAGCCACGCCCGTAGCACGGGTGGGGTGCAAAAGCGCTTGGGGATTGTCGAATAATGCGTTTCGCCAGCGCCCATCGCGGGTAAGCGCCTCGGCCATCCGTTGTTCCAGCCGGCGCGCGGAGAGTTCGGCTTGCGCGGCTGCGAAGCTTTGTAGGGCGGCAATACGGGTTGCAATGGCTTCAGCGAGCAGTTCGCAGGCCGCACGGACTTTGAATGGCACGAAATAAGGCGCGTAATGGTGACACGCAATCAAGCCCCAAAGTCGCCCCTCGATCACCAGCGACATCACCAGGGTGGCACGCACCCCCATGTTTTTAAGGTATTGGTTATGAATGGGTGACGAGGCACGCAAGACGCAGAGCGACATGTCGAGCGGGGCATCGCTCATCGGCGAAAGTGCTGGCTCGAGTTTGACCGGCTCAAAATTCACATCGACGAGCAGGCGAACCCGATGGCGCAAATACAGGCGCCGCGCGATCTGAGGGATGTCAGACGCAGGATAGCGGTTGCCAAGATAAGGCTCTAAGCCGCGCTCGCATTGTTCGGCGAAAACCTGGCCGTGACCTTCCTGATCGAATTGATAGACCATCACCCGGTCATAGCCGGTGAGAGTTTTCACGAAGCGCGCAGCTTCGTCCGCGAGATTGCGGAGAGCCACGCTAACTAAAATGCTTTGAAGCGCAGATTCGAGTTGGGCGGCGATCACGGGCTGATCAGAGTTGTCCGTGAGGGGTTCTAATTCGATCAGCAACCCACCGCCAGCCGGGCGGTGGATCAATGCCTGCAGCATGTCGCGTCGTCGACCGAGTGTGCCGCGCAGGGCCAGAGGTTGATCGTCAAGCGGTTGAGTTAAAAGCGGGATCAGCGCCGCCGGGAGGCTACCGTCGAGAGAGGCGAGCGGCTGACCGGGGCGGGCATCGGCACCGCCGAGGAAATGGGCGGCGTTGGCGCTGATTTGCGCAATGATCAGGTCAGGTTCGCTGAGAAGGAGTAGGGCACCATGTGGTTGGATGGCGCCCGCATATTGGATTTGTTCACGCTCGCAATTCGATAGATCAGCCGTTCCGAAAGCCGGGGTGGGTGAAATGTTGACTGTCATGAGCGAAATCTTCCCTGCCGCCGCCGAGACAACCGACGCTGCATTTGTGATGGGGGCCGTTCAATTTTATTTAAGACCGTAGCGTAACATTTTCATATAGAGGCTTTGGCGACTTAGTCCGACGGCAGCCGCCGCGGCTTTGCGGTTCCCCGCCGAGTCGCTGAGCGCTTCGGTAATATAATGGCGTTCGATAATGGCTGTCATCGTATCGACCGCTTGGGGCAGGCTCGCGTGATCAGTCGTGGAGCGCCACGATTCGAGCGCGGTGCGGATCGTGTCGTCGAAGGTGGCGCCGCATGGGTTGGCGACGCGACGGCTGACGTCACGGATCATCAGGCCGATCAAATGCCCGTCAGTGCCGGCTGAGATTTCCACCGTCGTTGCGCCGCCATGCTCGCCTTGCAGCGTAACCGATAGCATTTTCAGATTGCCATGGCTGCGGATCAGGTCAAGCAGTGTGGCTAAGCCAGGCCCGCCGTTATGAAGCCAACGATCAAGCCGCGTGCCCAGCACCAATTCCGCACTCCCGGCCTCAACCAGATCGAGAAATGCTAGGTTCGCTTCAACAATCACGCCATCCCGATCAATGATAACGAAACCATCGGGTAGTTTTTTGATCAGCGGCGAGCAGACCGGGCGGTGAGGTGCACTCGCTGGGCGACCCGTGATTCCAGCTTCGGTCAGGTAGAGCAAATAGCTTGGCGCATCGATCGTTTCGACGGCGGCGGTGCGCACAATCCAGGCACGACGCTCCTCGCCCAGATGGAGAATAATACTGGGTGCATGGCCATACTCGCGCGCGCGGTCCATCATTGCGAGGAACGGTGCCCGATCTGCGGCAGTGATTTCGTTCAGAAAATTCCAACTCGGGCCGATGCCAAATGTCCGGTTCGCGGCGGGGTTTGCATCGATAATACGCAATGTATCGACCTCGATCAGGAGCACCGGATCGATTGCCGCGTTAAATATAACGTTATAGCGGGTTTCAACCTCCCGCAATTTCCAGTGATTTTGCTCCATGGCGCGCTGGGTGGCCAGCAAGCGCGATTCCAATTCGGACACGACGTGATATTGTCGGCCAATGACAATCAATCCTCGATCCTCGCCGAGGCTTACCGCCGTATATTCCAGAGGAATTTCAAGGCCGCTCGGAAAACGTTGGTTGATCGGAGTAAAGGCAGAAACACCCGTGGTTTGTGCATCGAGCACCATCAGGCGTAATTTTTCCAGCGCTGATTGGGCGACGGTTTCAGTCCATCGACGCCCATGCCAGGGGCGCAATGTCTCGCTGGCGATCCGCTCGGAGACGATCGCATTCTGGATGATGCCATCCCGATCAAGTCGGATGGTAACATCAGGCTGCGCGAGATTGACGATACTCATGACTAGAACAATCTAGTATTTTTAGTAAAATAGCAAATAACTTGACGTTTCCCGGGGCAATTTATGGAAATCGCATGGCCAATAATGCTGCCCTAGATCCACCTGTTGTTCGCTTCGCGGATCGGCTGAAAGCGGCGACGGCTCAAATGCATGTCGAAGCCGAGCGAGGCGGCGCTGTGGCATTATTGCTGCGTGGAGCCCTATCGCGCGAGGTTTATGCCCTGTTCCTGGCGAATTTATTGCCGACCTATGAAGCGATTGAGCGCGGGCTGTTACAGTGGCGTGGTTTGCCAGCCTTGCAGCCGATTGCGCACAGTTCGGTCTTTCGCGCAAAGATGTTGCGAGCCGATTTAATTGCGCTGGCTGGCCCGGAATGGACAAAACGATTGAAGCTGCTTGGCGCGGGACGCGATTATGCCGGGCGAATCGAGGAAATCACGCGAGATGATCCAAAATTGCTGCTAGCGCATGCTTATGTGCGCTATTTGGGTGATTTGAATGGGGGCCAGACATTGGCAAAGCGCCTTGCCGTGAGTTTGGCCCTAGGGCCTGAAGCGTTAGGATTTTATCGGTTCGATCTGATCACCGATATTGCGGCCTTTCGACGCACCTATCGGCTCGGATTTGATCAAGCCGGTTTGACTCCAACGCAGGAAGATAACGTGATTACCGAAGCGCGCTTGGCATTTCGGCTGAATATCGCGATTTCAGAGGCGGTTATCGAGGTTAATATTTGACCGTTAGCCTCAGGCAGCAAACAGCGCAGCGACACGCGCTGCTTGCGTAACGGTGGCCGGATCGGGTTGGCCGGTACAGTGCGCGGGCAAAAAGCGACGTTGGAAAGCCAAAAGCCGCGCTTCGAGAGGTGCATCGGGGTTATAGCCGATGAGTGATAAGGTGGTATTTAGGTCGCAGGCAGGCGATTCAGCGGTCGTTTTGGCGGGCCAAAAGCCGATGCCTTGAGTTGCCAGACGTTGCCAGGGGAATAATTCGCCGGGATCATTTTTTCGGGTCGGCGCGATATCTGAGTGGCCGACAATGTTTCGCCCAGGGATCGGATGGCGGGTGAGTAGCGCACGGCAAAGCGTGATAACGGCGATGATTTGTGGTTCGGCAAACGCGTGATAGCCATGCTCATGGCCAGGATTGCTGATTTCGACCCCGATTGACCGATCATTCAGGTTGGACACACCGCGCCAGTAACTTACGCCCGCATGCCAAGCCCGATCAGTTTCGCGAACCAGTTCTTCAATTTTCCCTTTTTCATCAATAAGGTAATGGGCAGAAACTTTGGAACGCGGGTCGCACAGGCGGCAACGCGCGGCGGCGTGACTAATCATTCCGGTATAATGCAGGACCAAATGATCGATCAGGGCGTCGGCGGGGCGTTGGTCGAAATTAGGTGAGGGATTGTCAGGGCGACGCATGATCGCGTTTGATCCGGTCATAGGCGGCATTGATCCGCGCGACGCGCTCGGTGGCGCGGGCGATGAACTCGGCGGGGACACCGCGCGAGGCCAGCTGGTCGGGATGGTTGTCGCGCATGAGCTGTTTCCAATGGGTGCGGATATCCTCAAATGGCGCATTGGGCTCGACACCGAGGACGCTATAAGCATCCTCCTCATCGAGGGCGAGCCGCGAGAGGCTGGCGGCACGGTCGCGCTCCAGCGCGTTTAGACCGAATAATACACCAATGCGGGTCAGCATATCGGTCTCGCGGCCATTGATCGGCCCATCCGCTCGAGCGATTGCGTAAAGCGCCGCAAGCACCTGTTCAAGCGTCGCCCGGTTATCGGCGAAGGTGGCGGCCAACTGGCGGGCAAATGGCTCAAAACCGTTGGCATCGCTTCTGGCGTGATCAAATAACTGGCCGATGGTGGGAACCGCAGCATCATCAATGCGGAATTGACGCCGAAACGCCTCGATTTCAGCACGAGTGACCGTGCCGTCGCATTTGGCGAGCTTGGCCGCGAGAACGGTGACGGCGATCGCAAATACCTGCTCGGGCCGACCGATCAAAGCGGCGAGGCGTGCGCTGTCCAAGGGTAGTGCGCGCCCGAGGCGGGCGCCGATCTGACCCAAATTACCTTGATCGGCAGCGTGGCCGACCGCGAGGCCAGCCATGGCACCGACGGGGCCGCCGACCATAAAGCCCGCTGTGCCACCGATGATTTTACCCCACAAACCCATGACGCTTATATCGGGTGTGGAAGGCTGATCGTCAAACGGCCTTACCTAATATCGCCGCAATAGACCGACGAGACGCCCCTGGACTTTAACGCGTTCAGCCGGGACGATGCGGGTTTCGTAGCGGGTGTTTGCGGGTTCGAGCGCGATGGAGTTGCCGCGTCGGCGCAGGCGTTTAAGCGTGACCTCACCATCATCGATCAAGGCGACGACGATTTGGCCGCCTTCGGCGGTGTCACCCTTGCGAATAATGGCGGTGTCGCCATCAAAAATGCCGGCCTCAATCATGGAGTCACCCACGACTTCGAGGGCGTAATGCTCACCCGGGCCGATGAGTGCAGCGGGAACCGCGATTTCGGCATGGGCTTCGCGCAAGGCTTCGATCGGTTGGCCAGCGGCGATGCGACCATAGAGAGGCAGGGTGATGGCTGCGGCTTCGGCGGCAGCATGGGCACCGGTGAATCGGCTGGAAAAATCGCCATGAATGACGTTATGGGTAAAAGGCGGCGGGGTCATTGGCGCGAAGGCAAAGCGGGAGGGCGCCGAGCGCATCGTTTGTTCCAGCTCAATGGGACGAGATTGCGGCATGGTATCGGAGGGGAGGCGGATGACTTCGAGGGCACGGGCCCGGTGACGGTGACGACGGAGGAAGCCGCGCTCCTCAAGGGCGCCAATCAGCCGATGAATCCCGGATTTGGATTTCAGGCCAATCGCTTCCTTCATCTCCTCAAAACTGGGGGAACAACCGGTTCGGTGGAGATGTTGATCGATGAATTCGAGCAGATCATGTTGCTTTTGCGTGAGCATGGGTAACCTTCATGGGATCAAAACTAGAACAAAACGACAACGATGTTCTAGATATGTTTCCCGTGTCGCGTCAAATTATTTGTCGCACCGTCTCAATCGGCGGAGGTCAGGCGGAACTCGATCCGGCGATTTTGCGCCATGGCGGTCGTGGAATCGCCTTTAGCGATCGGGTGGTTGGCGCCGAAGCCCGCAGCGATCACTCGGTTTTTCGGCACGCCGTCCGCGATCAGCAGATGCAGCACTGCGAGCGCGCGGGCAGTCGAGAGGTCGAAATTATCCTTATAGGGGCCGCCGGTGATTGCCTCCTGGTCGGCAAAGCCATCGACGCTGAGCACCCAATGCAAGCCGGGCGGAATTTTTGCCGCGATGTCATTGATCGCCTTGGCGACCGTCGCGATTTTTTGTTGGCCATCGGGAGAAAGCTTGGCTGAATCGGACGGGAACAACACCGCACTTTCAAACACAAAGCGATCCCCAACGATTTTAATGTCCTTTTGCCCCGCCAACGCGTGGCGCAGCTCACCAAAGAATGCGCTCCGATATTGCTGTAGTTTTTGCACCTTCCGGGCGAGGGCAGCGTTGAGCTGTTTGCCTAAATTGACGAGCTGGACATGCTGAGCCTGATCTTTTTTGGCGGACGCATCCAGTGCTGCGGCAAGGCCGTCAAGTTGCAGGCGCAGGGCGGCGATTTGTTCATCGAGGCGGGTCACCTGACGCAGTTCGGTGGTGTTGAATTGTTCCTGGCCCACGATTTGGGTCTGCGCGTTGGCGAGGCTCGCGCGCAAACTGGTGAGTTTGGTTTGTAAGGCCATGTTTTTGCTGTGTTCGAGCGACAGCGTATTGGCCAGTTGTGAAACATCGCCGCGTAACGCGTTGATGGTTTTATTGCTCCCCGACAGCGCGGCAGAGAGAAACGCTTCGGCAAGCACGAACACGAGCAAAACGAAAATGGTCACCATCAGCAAAGTCGATAATGCGTCGACATAACCGGGCCAGATTTCAAGGCCGTTACCGCCGCGCCTGCGCGAGAGAAGGGACATTTCAGCGCGCTTCGTCGAACCGAACCGCAATGGTGCGGGTGAGGATTTTCAAATCTTGTCGCAAGTCGCTCAGGCTCTGGGTGCGGCCTTGTTCGCTCTCCGTTATCAATCGAGCCAAGAGAAGTTCGATATTGCGCAAATGCGCATTGGGAATCCCGTCGTTATTTGCCGCATTGACGCGGGGCGCGTTGGCTTGTTCGGCGATTTTGGTCAGAGTTTGTTGGCTTTCACCAATTTTAAGCATGATTCGGTGTGAATTATGGATCGCCTCGGTTAGCGTGCCGATGCGCTCGGTGAGGGTTTGGGTGCTTTGCGCGGTGAGCGCGCGCGATTCCTCGCCCCGCGTGATCACCCGTTGCAACGCCTCCAAATTTTCCGCGCTATGTTCGAGCAAGGCTTGAACATAAGCGGGCATTGAACCTTCGCCTT
>JAJZEG010000063.1 GCA_021828605.1 Pseudomonadota bacterium
TGATCCAGCACCGCTCGATCAACGCCTCGCCGCCTTGCGACGAACTTTTCTGTCGGATCGCTTGGGGTCACTGCCGCGCGCGCCGATCCAAGCGGGTGCGCCCATGCCGATTTTTCTGCTCGGCGCGCCGCGTTCGGGCACCTCGCTGCTCGATTCCATGCTCACCCAGATCCAAGGGATCGATCCCGCCGATGATCGCGGCCCGTTGCCCGATTTGGCGCGGCTGCTGCCCAGCATGATTAGCGGCCTGGGTGGCCCGGCCGGGGAATTTCCCGATGCGTTGATCGATACCATCGCCGGGGACGCGCGCGATCTGATCCCGATGCTCGCCGCACGGTATTTGCGCACCATCCAAACCACCGGCATCGCGACCGCCGAAACCCGATACGTGACTGATCGCAACGCCGAGCTGCCTTGGTTCCTCGGGCTGGGCGCGATGCTGTTCCCGACCGCGCCGGTGATCCATGTGCTGCGCCATCCGCTTGATGTTGGGTTGTCCTGTTTCGCGCAAGATCGCCTCTATCCGGGCAATGCCGGGGTCACGTTAGAGAGTGCGGCCAAATTCTATGATTCCAGCATGGCCGCGATTGGTCATATTCGCGGGCAAATGACGCTGCGTTATTTGCCGATCCGCTACGAGGATTTGGTCACCGCACCGGTTGCCACGCTGGGTAAAGTGTTGGATTTCATCGGCATTAATGCCGACGCTGCGAGCGCGCTCACCGCACCCGCGCGCAAGCTGCCGCGCGCCCCCGCTTATGCGGTGCTGCGCGAAAAACTGCATCAGCGCAGCCTGTATCGGCATCAACATTTTACCGCCCAGCTTGAGCCGATGCGCCTTTTACTCGATCCCTGGATTAACACGCTTGGCTACGCCCAAACCGCACAGCAGGCCGCATGAACGATATCGCCCCCCCCGAGGCGTCAGCCGCCTCAGCCACTCCCGCGCAAACCAGCCTAGCGCCCGCCCCCCCCTCGCCTCCCAGCCTTGGCGCCGCCGCCCCGCCGGTTGCGGGTGGGGTGAAAGTGACGCTTGGTGAAATGCTGAATGAAATCAGCGGGTACGAGCGCGAAGGCAAGCTCGAACTCGCCGAGGATTTGGCCGAGCGGGTGCTGCGCGCGGCGCCCGATCATGCGCATGTGCTGCATTTGTCAGGCATCGTCGCTTATCGGCGCGGCAAAATCAGCCTCGCGGTCGAGCGGATGGAACGCTCGATGGAACTCGCACCGGATGTCGCGGTGTATCCGCGCAATATGTGTGAAATTTACCGTGGCGCGGGCCGACTTGATGACGCGCTGAGCATTGCCAAACGCGCGATTGAACTCGCCCCCGAGGATAGTCGCGCGCATTTCAATCACGCATTGATTTGCTATGAGCGGCTTGAACTCGATGATGCGCTCGCTGCCGCCGACCGCGCGGTCGCCCTCGACGCCACCTTTCCCGAAGCGCATTTCGAGCGCGCCGAAGTGCTGCTGCTCGCGGGCCGGCTGACCGAAGGTTGGGAGAGCTATGAATGGCGTTTCAAGCTCAAACAGGCCGAGGGCATGCTGCCGAAAACCGACAAGCCGCAATGGGATGGCGGCCCGTTACCGGAGGGGAAATTATTGATCGTGGCCGATCAGGGCTTTGGCGATTGCATTCAGTTCGGGCGCTATATTCCGTGGATCGCCGAACGCGCGCCCAAGCCGGTATTGGCGTGTAGCGGTGATTTAGTGCCGATTATGAAACAAATAAAAGGCTTGGGGCGGATTGTGACCCGCTGGGAGTCAACCGGCGAATTTGACGCCTATGTGCCGCTTTCGGGCGTGCCGCGTTTGGCGGGAACCACCGTTGATACCATCCCGTCCGAGATCCCCTATTTGCGCGCCGACCCGGCGAAAGTCGTTGCCTGGAAACAGCAACTCGACCTGCTGGTGCCGCGCCATAAAAAACGCATTGGCCTGGTTTGGGCTGGTCGGCCAACCCATAAAAACGACCGGAAACGCACGGTCAAACTCCAACAATTCGCGCCCTTATTCGCCCATCCCGATATTGCGGTGATCACCGTGCAAAAAGGCGACCGGATTGATGAGGTTGGCACTTATTTCGGCGCCGCACCGCTGATCAATTTAGGCCCAACTATACAGGATTTCACCGATACGCTGGCGATCATGCAGAGCCTTGATCGGCTGATCACCATCGATACCTCGGTTGCGCATCTGGCCGGGGCGAGCGGCGTGCCCACCTCGCTGATCCTGCCCTTCGCGCCGGATTGGCGCTGGCTGCATGGCCGCGATGACACGCCTTGGTATCCCTCGATCAAGCTCTATCGCCAGCAACGCGCCTATGATTGGTCCGGCGTGGTCGAACGGCTGGTCGCGGATCTGTAAGCAGGTCCAAGCGCGATTCGATGACATTTCAGTGACAGAATTAACACTCAACCCTCTGATTTAGGTTGATTTTTTTGGTCTGACGGATTGAGCGGTGCGGGCTGGTTGATTGCGCCGCGCGGCGGCTTTGGCTATCGCGCAGCGGGATTGAGAGGGACCATGCGCAAATTGATCGCTGGCGGGCTCGCCGCCATAATCGTCGTTATCGCCGCCCTCCTGCTCTGGCCGACCGGGGGCGGCAATACCCTGATCATTTATTCCGGCCTGGATTACGGCCCGCAGGTCGCCGCTGCTTTCACCCGAAAAACCGGGATCAAGGTGGATATTATTCGCCTATCCACCGGTGCTTTGCTCGCGCGGATCAGTGCGCAGGGCCATCATCCGGATTGGAGCCTGGCCTGGTTCGATGGCGCGACCGCCGCCATGTCGCTGGATCGGGCCAAGCTGATCGCGCGCCACCTGCCTGAACCGGCTAACCTGACCAAACTTGGCCAGGCCATGCTGCCCGCCGATGGCGCCTATGTGCCAACCGGCTGCACCTTGGCGGGCGTGTTCATCACCCCGCGCGCTGCGACTTTCGCGCCGCCGCGTCATTGGTCGGACCTGACCCGGCCGATTTATCACGGGCTGATCGGGATGAACGACCCGTCAATTTCCGGGCCGACCTATCCGGCGTTGGCCGGGATGTTGAAATCGGCCGGCGGCTGGCCCGGGGGCAAACCCTTCATCGAGGCGTTGAAGGCCGACGGGCTGCATATCTATGCAAAGAACGACGCCACCCTCGCCGCCTTGCGCAGCGGGGCGATCCAGATCGCGATTGTGCAATCCTCGGCGGCTCTGCATTTTGCGGACACAATCGACCAGTCGCTGCGGGTCAGCTTTCCGCATCCGGCTTATCTTTTACCCAATGTGCTGGTGATGGCGCCGGGGTTGCAACCGGCTTTGCGCACCGACGCGATCCGGTTCATCGCCTTCACCAACAGCTTGGCGGCGCAACATATTCGCACCACTCAGAATGATGGTGATGCATATTATTGGCCGATTATCCGAGGGGCTAAGCCGCGCGCGGGCATGCCGCCGCTCGCGTCGCTGGATGTCGCCTCGCTCAATGCGCGCCGCTGGGGCCGCGCCCAAAACAGCATCACCGCCTGGTTCGCCAAACGGATTGTCGGCGCCGGATCGTGACCGGTAGCGGGATCCGGCGTGCTGGGGTGAGGGGTGGCGGCGCGCTGATCCTGATCCTGCTGCTTGCTCTGTTTATCGTGCCGCTTTTGCGCTTGCTGGCTTTGCCGCTGCTGCATCCTTCGCCGCCGATTGGCGCGTGGCGACCGGTTTGGGATTCGTTGATCCTCGCTTTGCTCACCGCCAGCATCGCCGCCCCGCTCGGCGGCGGTCTTGCCTGGTTGATCACCGCCTATCAAGGCTGGATTGCGACCCTGGCCGCGCTTACGCTGTGGGCGCTGTTCCTGGCGCCGAGCTATGTGCTGACCACCGGCTGGATCATTTTATTCAGCACCCCGCAAACCAGACTGACCCTGATCGGGCATGGGTTTTTTGGCCTTGCTGGCCTGCTCATGCTGTTTGTGATCAAGGCGTTGCCGTTTGTCAGTTTTGTCACCCGCGCGACGTTATCAAGCGTGGGCGCGGGTTTGGGCGAAGCGGCGTTGATCCATAATTTGAGCCGCTTTCGTCGCCTGCGGATCATGCTGCGGCTGATCGCCCCGGCTTTGGCGCTCGGTTTCGCGGTCGCGGTGATTGAGACCATGCAGGAATTCGGGATTCCGGCCAGTTTGGGCACCGCGAGCAAAATCCCGTTGCTGACTTATGCGATTTATCAACGCCTTGCCGAAACCCCGACCGATTTTACCGGCGCTGCGCTGCTGTGCTGGCGCTTGGTGCTGATTGCAGCTGTGGTGGGGGTGGCCAGCTTGGCAGCACAGCGGCGTGGGGCCAATTTGCGCAGCGGGCGCACGCGGCCCGTTTTGCGCCGCCGACCCGGCTTGCTGGTCACCCTGCTCAGTGCCGCGGTGGTGGTTAGTTTATTGACTCTGGGCGTGCTGATTCCAAGCGCTTGTTTGTTGCTGCGCGGCTTTGGCCAAGGCTGGCAGAGCACGCCGCATCTGGGCGCGGTGCTGCGCTCGCTCGGTTTTGGGATTATTGGCGCGAGCCTGGCGACCGGCACCGGCATCGCTTTGCTGCGCCTCCGCAAGGCCGGGCGCAGCCTGCTCACCACCACCATCGATGCCGCTTTGCTCGCCAATATGGCGGTTCCCGGACTGGTGCTCGGCGCCAGCTATATCCTGACCTTCAATAATAATTTTCTTCCCCTGTATGGCACCACCGCTTTGCTGATCATCGCCTATGCCGCTGGCACCATCCCGCTGGCATCGCGGATGGTTCAGGGCGCTTTTGCTGATTTGGACCGCACGTTGGATGAAGCCGCGCGCATCCATGGTCTGTCGGTGAGCACCCGCGCGATCGACATTAGTGCCAGCCTGCTCGCCCAACCTTTATTATATGGGCTGCTGATCGCCACCAGCGCGATTATGTTTGAATTGCCGATTTCCGAACTGCTCTATCCGCCCGGTGCCACGCCGCTCGGTGTTGCGATTGTTGGCCTTGATCAAATGGGCAGCCTCGGCGCTGCCGCCCGCCTGGCCACGCTGGGGATTATCGCGATTACCGGCTTGGCCGGATTTTTGCTCTCTTTGCTGTCGGTTGTGCGCTTGCTGACCACACGCACCATGACCAGCCCGATGACCAACACCATGATCAGGCGGGCATTGACCGATCCCAGCCAATGACCCAATCGCTTACCATCGATAATCTGGCCTATCGGGTTGGCCGCCGCCGCATCCTCGATGCGATCAATCTCGCGGTGCAGCCTGGTCATTGCTTGGTGCTCGCGGGCGAATCGGGTTCCGGCAAAACCACCCTGCTGCGGTTGGTGGGCGGGCTGGAGCGGGCGGCTCAGGGCCGGATCAGCATTGGCGCCACGATGGTCGATGACGCGAAGGCGGTTTTTATCCCGCCCGAACGACGCGGCCTTGGCATGGTGTTTCAGGATTTCGCGCTCTGGCCGCATTTGTCGGTGTTGGAAAATGTGGTGCTCGCGGTGGCGCGCGGCGCCGATGCGCAGGCCCGCGCGCGCAGCCTGCTGGAGCGGTTCGGGGTGGCTGATCATGCTCATCGCCTGCCCGCCACTTTGTCCGGTGGCCAGCAGCAGCGGGTGGGCATCGCTCGCGCGCTGGCCGCTGCACCAGGGCTGCTCTTGCTTGATGAACCATTTTCCAGCCTTGATCTGGAAACCAAGCAATCGCTGCGCACCGAATTGCGCACGGTGATTGCCGAGACCGGCCTCACCGCTTTGTGCGTTTCGCATGATCCCGCCGATTGCGTGCAGCTGGGCGATCAGATCGCCGTGCTCGAAGCGGGGCGGATCAGCCAATGCACGACACCGGAGCAGTTATTTCACCATCCGGCCAGCGCCTATGCTGCGCGCCTGGCCGGGCTGTTGGGTGGGATTACCGTGCCGGTTCGCACCGATCAACAGGATATTTTGATCGATTTTGGCGCGCTGACGCTACGCCTCCCTGGGCAGGCCGCGCGTTGCCATGCGGCCACCAGCGCCCGTTTGTTCTGGGCGCCCAGCGCGATTACGCCAACCGACGCACCGACCGGATTTGCCGCTCACTGCGTAACCAGCCAGTTTGATTCCGGCCAGTTTCGCGCGACCTATCGGCTGGCCGGGCTCGCCAGCCCGCTGCCGGTGCAAACCGCAACCCGCCCGCTGCCCGGCGCGGCGCGGCTTACTATCGACCCATCCGGGCTGCATTTATTTCCGAGCAGAGAGGCGATGTAATGTCCGATTTCAGCGTGATCATCGCTGCCTTCCTGACCGCTGCGGTGGAATGGGTCGAAGCCTTCACCATCGTGCTCGCGGTGGCGCTGTCCATCGGCTGGCGCCGCGCGATCATGGCGAGCGCCGCAGCGTTCATGGTGCTCGGCGCGCTGACCGCGTTTGGCGTCAAGGCGATTGAGGCGATTGGCAATTTGCGCTTGATCCAACTGGTGGTTGGCGTGTTGATGCTGCTGTTCGGCTTGCGTTGGTTCGCCAAAGCGATTGCGCGCGGCGCGGGGTTGAAACGGCTGCATGATGAGGACGAAGCCTTTGCGAAGCTCACCGCCAGCGACGCGCTGGTCGAGACGAATTCGGCGATGCTGGTGGCGTTCCAGGGCGTGTTATTCGAGGGGTTGGAAGTGTGGCTGATCGTGGTCGCCCTCGGCGCGCAGACCGGCGATACCAAGCAAGCCGCCGGCGCGGCCATCGCCGCCCTCGCGCTGGTGATGGCGTGCGGTTTCGCGCTGCGCACACCGCTGGCGCGGGTGCCGGAAAACAGCATCAAGTTCCTGGTTGGCTGCGCGATTTTGGGCTTTGGCACATTTTGGACATTAGAGGCGCTCGGCTATGCGTGGCCGCTCGGGGATTTCGCCCTGCCTGCCTTGCTTGGATTTTATGCGATCAGCGGGCTTGCATTGATCATGGTGCTTAAACGCCAACGACGCCCGGAGCAGGCATGATGCGCGGCTTGATTAAAACCCTGATCGGCGATGTCCACACCCTCGCTTGCATTATTCTGATTACCGCTCTGGCCGCCGCTTTAATGGCTTCGCCGGCACGGCCATTCGCGGGAGTACTGGTGCCATTCGCGCTGTTGGCCGCCGCCATTTATCTCGCACGGAGATAACACCTATACCGGTGCTGACGGTGCTTGCCATGCTTGCGCCAATAGTTCAGAACCGATCCCATAAATCCGGGACCTGCCGTTAAGGTCACCTGGCGCAGAAGGGGAACGCGATGAGCAAAATCAATCCGGTTGTCGATTATGAAACCCATGACGGCATTGCGCTGATCGCGATTGATAGTGCGCCGGTCAATGCGTTGAGTCACGCCGTCCGCTCCGGCTTGATCGCGGCCCTCGACGCCGCACAAGCCGATGCCAGCGTCAAAGCCATTGTGCTGGGCTGCCGGGGTCGCACTTTTTCGGCAGGGGCCGACATTACTGAATTTGGCAAGCCGCCGCGCGAGCCCGGCCTGCATGCGGTGATCGAGCGGTTCGAGGCCAGCGCCAAGCCGGTGGTGGCCGCCCTGTTCGGCACCACCCTCGGCGGCGGGCTGGAATTGGCCCTTGGCTGTCATTTTCGCGTCGCGGTTGCCGAGGCGCGGATGGGTTTGCCGGAGGTGAAACTCGGCCTGCTGCCCGGTGCCGGTGGCACCCAGCGCCTGCCCCGGCTGATCGGGCCGGAAGCGGCGGTGGCAGCCATTGTTTCGGGCAAAATGATCGGCGCCAAAGCGGG
>JAJZEG010000394.1 GCA_021828605.1 Pseudomonadota bacterium
CGCGAGGCCGATTTGAAATTGATCGTGCGCGACCGGGTGCGCGAACAAGGCGGGGCGCTGGTGGGCTGGGCGGTGGGTGCGAATATTGCGAGCAAGGTGGTGACCGCGCTCACCATCGAGCTGGATCGGGTGGGGCCGGATGGCTCGGCCTTGCGCGGGGCGTTTGATGAATGGGTGCATCGGGAGATTGCCCGGCTGACCGAGGATCCTGATCGGGCGGCAGAGTTGGGCACCGCCTTGCGCCGGATTGCGACGCATGAGAGCGTGCGCGCATGGGGGGCGGATATTTGGCAGCGATTGCGCGCGGCGGTGGTGGCGGATGCGGTTCGCCCTGGCGGGCATTCGGTTGCTTTGATCCAGAATGCGCTGGGCAATTTGGGGCAGGTTCTGGCGCAGGATCCGATGACCAGGGCGCGGATTTCGGGGGCGGCGGGTGCAGTGGTGGCGCGGCTATTGCCAGCGGCGCAGGCAGAAATCACCGGGTTTATCGCCCGGGTGGTGGGGAATTGGGACGCGGCGACCATTACCGATAAGTTGGAATTGCGGGTGGGTCGGGATTTGCAGTTCATTCGGATGAACGGCACGCTGGTTGGTTTTTTAATCGGATTGATCTTGTTCGGGTTGATCCATTTTGGCTTGCACCGCGCACCTTAGAGCCGGGTGAATCCGGCTCTAAGGTCTATTTTAGAGGGCGATTCAGACATAAAGATAACCCGCAGGCGGGTGATTATTATGTCATCGCACTCTAGTTATGGCGGACAAAAGGAGCGAAAATTATGCGCATTCATATTCACGAATTGGCGTCATCGCCGTTCAGCCCGATTACGCTGCAACAATTTGCCTCAGCCGCGCAGATCGCCGGGCCGGTGGGCGGGTGGCACCGGGTGAGTGTGGGGACGACCCATGCGGAATTCGCGGAACATGCGGGCACGATTGAGGCGCTGATTGCCGGGCCGCACACTATTCGCGCGCTTGATTTGACGCTCGCACCGCAATTACGGCTGATCCAGGCCACCGGGGCGGGGATGGATATTTTGGCGCCGTTCGATCAAATCCCGAAACATACATTATTGCTGAATAATCGCGGGGTTCATGCGGATCGGGCGGGTGAGTTTTCGATCATGGCCATGCTGATGCTGGCGACGCATATGCCGCGCTTTGCCACGGATCAGCGCCACAGACGTTGGGACCGGCGCAATTCCAGCATTGTCGCGGGGAAGCGCGCGACCATTGTCGGAGTTGGCGGGCTGGGCGGGGCTGCGGCGCGGCGGGCGCGGCAATTTGGCATTCATGTCACCGGGGTTCGCTATGGTGAGGGAGATCACCCGGATTGTGATGAGACCTGCAAAATTGAACAATTTGAGGGCTTGTTATCGAAGACCGATTTTTTGCTCCTCGCCTGCCCGCTGACCGAGATCACCCGCAATTTGCTCGATGCGCGGCGGCTTGCGCTGCTGCCCAAGCGGGCCGGGGTGATTAATATCGGGCGCGGCGCGCTGATGGATCAGGAGGCGTTGATCGCGGCCTTGCGCGGCGGGCAATTAGCCGGGGCGGTGCTGGATGTGTTCGCTGCCGAGCCGATTCCCGCCGAGGATCCGATTTGGGATGCGCCGAATTTGATTATCACGCCGCATATCTCCTCGGATGACCCGCTGCGCTATAATAGTGCGACATTGGCGGTGTTTTTTGAGAATTTACGGGCGATTGCGGCAGGAAGGGTGCCGCCGACTTTGGTGGATCGGGTTAAGGGGTATTGAGGGCGGTTGTGAGCGCAAACGAAACGCATCGCACTCTAGACGCGGCTTCATCTAATCATTATGATTAAAAGTGATTGGATGAGGAGGTTTGGATGGAAACCAGAGTGTTGACCGCGCATGTGCCGCTGCCGCTTGCCGCGAAGGTGGATGATCTGGCGAACCGGATGGAGCGGTCGCGCGGCTGGATCGTTAAACAGGCGCTGGCCGCCTGGATCGACACCGAAGAGGCGAAGCGCCAGCTGACCCTCGACGCTATGGCCGAGGTCGAGGCTGGCAAGATTGTGCCCGACGACGCGGTGCAAGCATGGGCTGAGACCTTGGGGACGGGTCGGACATTGCCGTTGCCGCGCTCGAAATCGCGCTGATGGATCTGGTCTGGACGGATGCTTCGCTGTCCGATCTTGATCGCATCTACCAGCATCTGGAGCTGGTAAACCCGCAAGCCGCCGCGCGGACGACCCGGCTTTTGATAGCGGCACCCAAGCGGCTTCTGGAATTTCCCCGGATCGGCACCCGGCTCCGGGAGTTCGGGTCGCGGGAAATCCACCGGGTCATCGTCGATGATTACGAAATTCGGTATGAGGTCATGCAGGATATGATCGTCGTGCTCAGGGTGTGGCACGCCAGAGAAGATCGGTAATTCTCTCCGCCGGATCGGCGGTTGAGTGCGTGAACGCCCGCTTTACGATCAGAGTTTGGATGCGCGGGTGCCGAACAGGGCTGAGCCGATGCGGATTTGGGTGGCGCCGCATTCTATCGCGGCCTCGAAATCATCGGACATGCCGATGGAGCGGACGGCCAAGCCGTGATGATCGGCCATGGCGACCAGGTCGCGGAAAAAAGGGCGGGGATCGTGGCCGACCGGTGGAATACCCATCAGGCCGCGCAGATTAGCACCAAAGCGCGCGCGCATGGTGGTGATGAACGGGTCGGCCTCGGCGCGCGATATGCCGGCTTTTTGCGGCTCATCGCCCAGGTTGATCTGGATTAGCAGCGCGGGCAGCTTCCCTTCGCGATCAGCGGCGTCGGCTAGGGCATCGGCGAGCTTAAGGCGGTCGAGCGATTCGATTTGATCGAACAGCCGCACCGCGTCGCGGGCCTTGTTCGATTGCAGCGCGCCGATACAATGGAGGGTGAGGCCAGGATGGGTTGCGCGCAAATCGGGGAATTTGAGTGCGGCCTCCTGCACCCGGTTTTCGCCGAACACACGCTGCCCGGCGGCGAGGGCGGCGCGGATGGCGGGCGGGGCTTGGGTTTTCGAGACGGCGATCAGGGTGACCGCGCGGTCGGGGGCGAGGGTGTGGATGCGCGCCTGCAAGGCGGCGAGGGAAGTGGCGAGGGGAGAATAATCGGGCATGGATCGGAAATTGATTGCGGATGCCCGGATGGTCAAGCGCCGGATCGGCAAGCGGTTTGCTGGCAACCCCTTCCCTACTTTGTGGTTATTTACTGATTTTCAGCGTTATCCCGATCCGCTGCCGATGATCGCAAAGCTGCCGCGCGATGGGGCGGGGGTGGTGTTTCGCCATGATGATGATCCGAAGCGGGCGGCTTTGCTGGCACACGTGATCAGGCTGTGCCGGGCGCGGCGAATCGCGCTGGTGGTGGCGGGTGGGATCGTGCCGCCTGCCGGGGTTGGCGTGCATATGCGCGGCGGGCGCGGCCGGGTTATGCCGAGGGGGCATGGCTGGGTTACGGCGTCGGCTCATGACCGGCGGGAAATAATGCGGGTGGCGCGAGCGGGGGCGGATTTGATTTTTCTGTCGCCGGTCTGGGAATCGGCGAGCCATAAGGGGGTTGCGGGGCTTGGCGCCTTGCGCTGGCGGATGCTGGCGCGGTTAAGCCCAGTACAGGTGTTGGCCCTGGGCGGGGTGCAGGGGCGAAGGCTGCGTTTGTTGGGGAATTTTTGCTGCGGTGCGGGAGCAATTGGCGCGTTCGCAACAGGCTGAGCCAAACTGTGTCGTTAAAACAACATTTGTTCAAAAACCCCCGATTTAGCGGTTGATGAGGTTGCGCGCCGGACCTTAATTGCGGTTAATCAGTCATCCGCGACGCCAGAGATCGAGCAGTTGTTAGCACGACGGGAGGTCGTCTCGGGATTGAGAGCCGGGAACGCCGGTAACGACACAAAGGGGACTCGAATGCGCAAATATCTATTGGCGACCGTTGCGTCGCTCGGCATGATGGCCGCCGCTTCAGGCGTGGCCCATGCACAAGCGGCGAAGGCGCCGGCACCAGGCACAATCGTTGTGCATCTGAACGGTTTGTTGAATGACCAGATCAACGATATCGGTTCATCGATCAATAGTGCGGGCGGTTACAAGCTGAACCCGATCGGGATGAGCGGGTTCCTGCGTCTGTATCCGGGTTTTGACGGGACCACGGCGACCGGCCTGCAATATGGCGTCGCGACTGAGTTGCGGACGGCCTATACCAATGCTGGTCAAGGCATTCGCGAAGGCGGCGGCGGCGTTGAATCGATGGTCATTCGTCGCGCTTATGCGTATTTCGGCACCAAGCAAGACGGCTTCATCCGTTTGGGCCAGACCGACGGCACCTGGGATTTGCTGACCACCGGCGAATATTACAATTACGGTGACGGCAATGAATGGAACTCCGACGGTGGCGTTGGCGCCGCGGTTCCGGGCAATGCCGCACCGAAGGGTTTGTTCTCGGTGTCGGGCGCGCTCTATACGACCAATAAGGTTGTGTATATTTCGCCGGATATCGCTGGTTTCCAGGTTGGCTTTGACTTCGAGCCGAACTCGAACGGCTTCAAGGAAGGCGAAAGCTGTGGCGTTCCGGGCGTGAATTGCGCCACGCTCGCCAGTGCGCCGAATGGTATCGGCGGCAATGTTCGCCGCAAAAACACGCTGGGTGCAGCCGCCGAATATACCGCCAAGACGGGCGCCATCGGATATAAGCTCAGCGCGGCTTATTTGATGGCCTCGCCGATCGGCAACAGCAATGGTGCCGCACTCGATCGGGCCGGCGCGACCGCCTATAAGGGTTTGCGGATCGATCAGCTGTCGGCTCAGGTGACCTTTGGTGGCTTCCTGCTCGGCGCGAACTTCAAGTCCGGCCAGGTGAATAATGGCTATACGTTCATTCTGCCGGGTCAACGTCAAGCGATGTTCTATGAAGTGACCGGCATCTACACGATGGGCCCGGCCACGATCGGCGCGCAATATTTCGACGACCAAGCTGCCGGCGCGTATCTGCCGGGCGATGGCGCCGGGCGCACCGAGAATGACTATGGCTTCGATGTCGGCGCGAACTATGCCTTGTCGCCGCATTTCGGGGTCTATGCGACCTATCTGTATGGCCATCGTCATCAATACGGTGCCAATTTGGCCGCGACCGGCGAAGCAACCGGCACGCTGGCTGGCAATAATGTCCAGTCGCAGGCGATCAGCGCTGGTGCGCAGTTGAAGTGGTAATCTGATCTTCTGATCAGGTGACGATCAGGGCGGCGGAGCAATCCGCCGCCCTTTTTTATGGTGCGACACTGCAATCGGGCGTGCTGCTCTTGGCGTTCAGCGATCACACGGTTAAACAACGCTTAGAGATCGTCCGGATCAACCGGCTCGGCCGTGAATTCATCCACGAATTTCACGGGCAGGACACCAGCGGAGACTAATGTGCGCATTCACGATATTTCTGGCCTGACTTTTACTCGCGCCACCATGCGCGCAAAAATGGCGCCGATGCTGGCGCTCGGTGGCGTGCTGGCGCTTGCCGCCTGTAGCCATGCGCAGCAGCCGAACCTGCCCAATATGCAAACCTATCGGGTGCCGAGCCAAATGCAGGGGAGCAGCAGCTCGGGCTTTGGTAATTTATTTACCTTGGGCAAATCAGCGCCCCAGGGGGGTGCCACCGGCGTTGCGGTTAATGCGTATTTGTGGCGCGCCTCGCTCGATACGTTGAGCTTCATGCCGCTGGCCTCTGCCGATCCGTTTGCCGGGGTGATTATCACCGACTGGTATTCGCCGCCGGGCAGCAGCAATGAGCGGTTCAAGGCGACGGCTTATGTGCTGGGCAAGAGCTTGGCTGCGAATAATTTGAAGGTCTCGGTGTTCCGCCAGGTTCGCTCGGGCGGTGCTTGGGTTGATGCTTCGGTTGATCCGGCAACCGCGCATGGCATTGAGGACCGGATTTTGGCGCGCGCCGCACAGCTCAAGGGCGGCAGCCAGATCAATGGCTGATCTGCCGACCCCGCCCGCGACTGCGCTTGATGAGGTGTATGACTTTCGCTCAGCCGAGCCGCATTGGCAGGCGGCATGGGACGCAGCGGGTTGTTTTGCCACCAATGATCATCCCGATGGCCGCAAGCCGAAATGCTATGTGTTGGAAATGTTCCCCTATCCATCGGGGAAAATCCATATCGGCCATGTGCGCAATTATGCGATTGGCGATGTGGTGGCGCGCACCCGCCGGGCCCAGGGCTATGATGTGCTGCATCCGATGGGCTGGGACGCGTTTGGCCTGCCTGCGGAAAATGCCGCGCGTGAACGCGGCGTCGATCCCGCCGGGTGGACCGCGCAAAATATCGCGGCGATGCGCGATGATTTGAAGCGGGTCGGGTTGTCGTTTGATTGGGCGCGCGAGTTTGCCACCTGCGATCCGGACTATTACGGCCAGCAGCAGCGGATTTTTCTGGAGTTCTGGCGCGCGGGCATTGCTTACCGGCGCGAATCGGCGGTGAATTGGGACCCGGTCGATATGACCGTTTTGGCCAATGAGCAGGTGATTGATGGGCGCGGCTGGAAATCCGGCGCGTTGGTCGAGAAGCGTAAATTGCGGCAGTGGTTTTTCAAAATTACCGATTTTGCCGAGGATTTGCTGGCCGGGCTTGATCAGTTGGAGCGTTGGCCGGAGCGGGTGCGCACCATGCAGCGCAACTGGATTGGCCGCAGCGAAGGGGCGAATGTCGAATTTTCGCTCGCGGAGGCGCTGAGCGGGATTGCGGCGGTCAAGGTTTATACCACGCGACCCGATACGTTGTTTGGCATGAGTTTCCTGGCGATTGCGCCGGATCATCCGTTGGCGATGGCGGTGGCGGGGCAGAATCCGGGGGCGGCTTCGTTTATTGCCGACTGCCAGAGTGCGGGCACCTCGGAGGCGGTGATTGAGGCTGCGGAAAAGCGTGGCTTTGACACCGGCTTGCGAGTTCAGCACCCGTTCAATGGCGCGACCTATCCGGTTTGGATCGCGAATTTCGTGCTCATGGAGTATGGCACCGGGGCGATTTTTGGCTGCCCGGCGCATGATCAGCGTGATTTGGATTTCGCCCGCAAATATGGGCTGAGCGTGACGCCGGTGGTGGCGGCGCATGGTGAGTTGATGCCGGAGATTGGCGATGTGGCGCTGACCGGCGATGGGGTGCTGATCAATTCCGATTTTCTAGATGGGCTGGATGTCGCAGCGGCGAAACGGCTGGTGATTGCCAAATTGACGGAACGGAATATTGGTTCGGGCGTGGTGAATTGGCGGTTGCGCGATTGGGGCGTGTCGCGCCAGCGCGCCTGGGGCTGCCCGATCCCGGTGATCCATTGCGCTTCCTGTGGGGCGGTGCCGGTGCCGGAGCAGGATTTGCCGGTGCGCCTGCCCGATGATTTGCCGTTTGATCGGCCCGGCAACGCTTTGGACCATCATCCCACCTGGAAGCATGTGCCCTGCCCTTCCTGCGGTGCGGCGGCGACCCGCGAGACCGATACGTTTGATACGTTCGTCGATAGTGCCTGGTATTTCGCCCGGTTCTGCGCGCCGCGCGCGACCACACCGACCGATCCGGTGGCGACCGGCCATTGGATGCCGGTTGATCAATATATTGGCGGGATCGAGCACGCGATTTTGCATTTGCTCTATGCGCGGTTTTTCACCCGCGCTTTGCACAGGCTGGGTCATGTGGGCGTGGCGGAGC
>JAJZEG010000351.1 GCA_021828605.1 Pseudomonadota bacterium
GGCATCATATTTGAGCGCGCGGGTCCATAAGGCTGTCGCGACATCGGCCATGCCGAGCGGCATGCCCGGATGGCCGGAATTGGATTTTTCAATGGCGTCGATGGTCAAAGCGCGGATTGCGTCCGCCATCATGCGGGTTTCGGTCATCGGTTTGCTCAGAACGGCAGCTTGACGTGCAAGCGCCTCGGCATTGCTTCCGATATCGTGGGTTCCGGCCATGGGGGATTCTCCTCGTGCTGAGGCAGACATAGGAGGCTGTGCTCCCAGACACAAGATTTCGGGCTCCGAAGATTGATCCACATCCGGCTCGCGGATAATGCGCGAGCCGGAGCGGTGATGGAAAGGTCAGTCACCCACCGCAGAGCGCGCCGCGAGGTTTTGATGGGCGCGTTGGGCCGGTTGGCTGGCCAGGGACTTGACCGGCTTGGGCGCTGCGGCGGGGAGTGCCGCGATGATCGATACGCTCACCGAAGCGAGATAGGGCAGCGATTGGGTAAACAGCACCGCACACCAAAGCTTGGTTTCCGGCGTTGCCCAATGATGGCTGAACCCAACCCCGAGCAAGGCGGCCCAGGTCAGCGCCAAGAGGATCAATTCTTCGCGCGCCATCACCAAACCCTGCACCAATGCCGGTGCATCCTTCATTTTCGGGGTGCGCAGGAAGGGCAGAGAATTGGTGAACAGTCCCTTCCACACGGCTTTGCCAATGGTGTGTGACAATGCCAGGCCGGTCACTGCGGCGCCAATCCGGTCGCCCCAGGAACAGCGCACCCGCGCGCCATACAGCGCCATGATTTGCATGATCTTGAAGGCGAACAGGCCGATTGAGGGCAACATGAACAGAATGATTGGGAACTCAAAGCGGACCGGGTCGGCGATCAATGCCGCGGACCAACCAAGGCCCAGCAACAGGAAGCCGAGGCCGAGCGCGTCACCCACCCAGGGCAACCAGCCGGTGACAAAATGCCAGCGCTGACCGAGCGTGAGGCTGCGATCAAACGGGGAGAACAGGCTGCGCCAATGGGCGCGGGTGATTCGCATCGCCCCATAGGCCCAGCGATAGCGCTGTTTCCGAAACGCATTGAAATCATCAGGCATCACCCCGCGCCCGAAGCTGCGCTTAGAATAGACCGCCTGATAGCCACGTTCGAACAGATTGATCCCCAACGCGCTATCTTCGGTGATGCACCATTCCGCCCAGCCGCCTTCGGCGGTCAGCGCGTCGCGCCGGATCAAGGTCATGGTGCCGTGCTGGATAATCGCGTTACGCTCGTTGCGATTGACCATGCCGACTTGGAAAAACCCGGCATATTCCCAGAACATCATGCGTTTGAACAAGGAGCCGTCATTGTCGCGATAATCCTGCGGGCTTTGAGTGAAACCGACCGCCGGATCATCGAAGGCCGGGGTCATGCTGCGCAGCCAGTCAGGATCGACGATATAGTCACTGTCGAGCACGCCGATGATTTCGGCATCCGGGCTGGTTTCGCGGAGCGCAAAATTCAGTGCGCCCGCTTTGAATCCAGGATAGCTGCCCAGGGTGAAAAACCGGAACTTCGGCCCCAAACGCGCGCAATGTTCAGCGACCGGTTCCCAAACGCGCGGGTCTTTGGTGTTGTTGTCGATCACCAGCACCTCGAAATTGCTGTAATCGAGTGCCGCGAGCGCGTTCAAAGTGAGTTTCACCATCTCCGGCGGCTCGTTGCAGATCGGCAGATGCAGCGAGACTTTCGGCAACGTCGCGCCTTGTCGAGCGGGAACCGGCTCGAAATGGCGCTTGCGGATGCGACCGAATAAGGTTTCCACCAGCTCAAAACTGTCCGCGATCAACAAAAACAGCAACAGACCCTGCCCCGCAGCCAGCGTGGCCCAGACCGCAGCGGCACTCCAGGACAGATAGGTCTCGCCCATGGTCAGCAACAAGGCAGCGATCGCGGCGACGAACCCTTGCACCAGTCCGGCAAAGAGCAGTTTGCCGGGCCAGCGCAGATCGGGACGTCGTGAGAGGAGAGTCAGGCTGATCAGGAGCGCCAGCACGATACTGCCCGCCGCCCACGACAACCAGGCGCGATTGGGGGTCACCGGACCGGTGAGCGACCATTTGGGCTGGCGGCTGAGCGACCACATGCCCCAATAACCTGCCGCACGGCCTTCGAAGCTGGTTTTCCAGGGTTGATCGAACGCTTCCATCACGAAATAATGCAAATGCTGCTGACGCGCGACGTTGAAGAACTGGCGCATGAACCGGGCTTGCAGAACCCGCGAGGCGCGGGCAGCGCCGATATCGATACCATCGGAGGGCCAGCCGATTTCCCCGATCACCACCCGCTTGTTCGGATAGGCGCGCTCAACCTGATGCAGCCTGTGCAGCGCGTAGGCCACCGCATTTTTCTCGGGCAAACCCTCCCAATAGGGAAGTAAATGCACGGTGATGAAGTCAACCGATTTTGCCAAAGCGGGATGATGCAGCCAGACATGCCACGGCTCCGCTGTGGAGACCGGCACATGCACGCGTTGTTTCACATAGCGAATATCCGCCGCGAGTTGTGCGACGGTGAGGTTGCGGCGCAAAATCACTTCGTTCCCGACCATGACCGCTTTGACGTCCGGGTTCGCGTTGGCGACCTGGACCACCTTGGTCAATTCCCGCCGATTCGCACGTAAATGCTGATCGATCCAGGCACCGAGTGTCACTTTCAGATGGTACTGGGCGGCCAAAGCGGGAATATCGCCGAGGTCGTTCTGCACCGTATAGGTGCGGATATTATGGGTTTTGGTCGCAACCAGTGCCAAGTCCGATTTGATTTGTGCAATAGTCGGGTAAATATTGCTCTGCGGATTCTCGCCAGCGTGAAACGGCGAGAAGGCGAAACCGCTGATTTCACCCCGATAGGGTGGAATATTGGTTACCGGCCGGTCGATCCATGCCCAGGCCGCAAAGGCCACCGCAGCGGTGGCGAGGGCTGCCAGCCATGATCCCGCGCTCAACCAGCCCGAGCGGGTCGGCGTAGGGCTGGGGCCGGTGGTGAACCGACGCGGCGAGAGGGGGCGCAATTTGGCGTGATAGGTCATTATTTCGAAACCCGGCTGAACGCGGCGTGATCACCGCGCCCGATACTCATGACGCTGCACTGCGGCGTAGGGTGGACCGGATTGCGGCGGAACCATGGCAAAATCGCTGCATCCAAAATCAATAAAATCAGGTATAAGCACGTCTTCAACGGTGAATTATTAGATCAAGATGGTTACGCAACTTATTCTGGATATTGGCGTTTTAGTCGGTTTGGTTGTGATCAATGCCGGCTTTGCGATGGCCGAAATGGCCCTGGTTTCGGCGCGGCGAGCCGCTTTAGCCTTAATGATTAGGCGCGGCGTAGCGGGTGCGGCGCGGGCGCGTCGCTTGGCTGAGGCGCCGGATCGGTTCCTGCCGACGGTGCAAATTGGTATCACCGTGATCAGCGTGATGGCCGGGGTGCTGGGTGGGGCGCGATTCGCCGTGCTGCTCACCCCGGTTCTGGCCCGAATCCCGGCGATTGCCCCGGCGGCCGGGACGATTGCGCTGGCGCTCACCGTGTTTGGCGTCACATTTCTGACTTTGGTGTTTGGCGAGCTGGTGCCCAAGCAACTCGCTTTGCGTCACGCCGAGCGCATCGCCTGCGTGGTGGCGTGGCCGCTCGATATGTTCGCCCGTGTTGCCGCGCCGCTGGTCTGGTTGTTGGGGATCACCTCGCGCGCGGTGTTGCGGCTGTTTGGCCCGACCGGTGCGGATCGGCGCGCGGTGAGCGAGGAGGAGCTGAAAGCGATTCTGGCGGAAGGCACGGAATCGGGCATGCTCGAATTCGAGGAGCGCGATATGATGGAACGGATCATGCGCCTCGCCGACAAGCCGGTGCGCGCGATCATGACGCCGCGCCAGGATATCGCCTGGCTGGATCGGGCGGCGCCGCGCAGTGCGGTGATTGCCGCCCTGAAGGCTGCCCCGCATTCGCGCTTCGTGGTGTGCGAGCGTGACATCGATAACGTGGTGGGCATTGTGCAGGCCAAGGATATTCTGGATCGGATGCTGGATGGCAAGGAGATTTCGCTGGCAGCGGCGCTGCGCCAGCCGTTGGCGGTGCCCGATACGATCAGCGCGCTCGATGCGCTCGAGCGGCTGAAGGCCGACCCGATGGGTGCTGCTTTCGTGCTCGATGAATATGGTAGTTTCGAGGGATTGATCACGGTTGGCGATTTGCTGGAAGCCATTGTCGGTGATGCCGAGGACGATCCCAATAGTCCCGAACAGCCGGGCGAGGGGCAGAGTTTGGAACTCGACGGGCTGGAACCGATCGACGATGTGGCGCATCGGTTGGGCTTGGAGCGGTTACCGGCGCAGGGCTCTTATCACACGCTGGGCGGGTTCGTGCTTGCTTTGCTCAAGCGGGTGCCGCGCGCGGGCGATGTGATCGCCTTCGGCGGATGGCGGTTCGAAGTAATGGCGATGAACGGTCGGCGGGTCGAGCGGGTGCGGATCATCCGCGATCCGGCGGTGGTGCTGTAGCAACAATGGGCGCGGTTGGCGCGTGATGGCCGCTGATATCATCACCCGCCTGCGGTGAGAGTCGGGCGGAAATCGGCACGGCAATCGCGCCGATCAGGCTGACTAGGATGAAGGCAATCGAAAAATCGCCGTTTGTCGGCGTCGTGTGGCCGGTGATCGCACTTGCGGCATCGAGCGTGCCGGCAGCGAGTGAAATACCTAAAGTCAGCGTAATTTGCTGGAAGGTTGCGTAAAAGCTGGTAGCGGCGGACATGCGGGCACGCGGTACATCGGCATAGGCGATGGTGTTCAGCGCGGTGAATTGCAGGGAGCGAAATACCCCGCCGAGCAGCAAGGCGAGATCGATCCAGATCAGCGGTGAGTCCGGGCGAAAGGCGGCGCAGGCCAGGGTGAAAATCACTGATAATGAGCCGAAGGCGATCATCGCCGCGCGAAAGCCGAAACGGCGCAGAATCGGCTGCGCGAGTGGCTTCATGGCCAGGGCGCCGACTGCGGCGATGAAGGTGATGGTGCCGCTTTTTGCCGCCGTTTCGCCAAAGCCGATTTGCAGCATGAGGGGGAGCAGGAACGGGATCGCGCCGGCGAGGATGCGAAAAAAACTGCCCGCCAAAGTCGAATTAGCGAAAGTGTGGATCCGCAAAAGCGTCAAATCAAGCACCGGATGCGGGTGAGTGCGCGCATGGCGCCAATAGACATAGGCAGCGATGCTGCCCGCGATAAAACATCCGATGCTCGCATCGAGCGGGATCAGCCCATTACCGATGGTCTCGAAACCGGTCATCAGCAGTGCCATCGCGCCGCCGCTCCAGAACAAGCCGAGCAAATCGAGTTTTCCGGCGTTTTCGGTGTCTTTGACCTCGGCGACGAACAGGCTGACCGCGATGATCCCGATAATGCCGATCGGCACATTGATGCCAAAGGTCCAGCGCCAGGAAATATAGGTCACGATGAAGCCGCCGAGCGGCGGGCCGATGATCGGCCCGATCAAAGCGGGCATGGTGAACCAGGAGGTCGCGGCGATCATGTCTGCGCGTTTCACCGATTTGAGCAGCAGCAAGCGCCCGACCGGTACCATCATCGCGCCGCCGATTCCCTGCACGATGCGCGCCGCGATCAACATGCCCAGCGAATCGGCCAGCCCGCAGAATATCGAGCCGATGGTAAAAATCAGGATCGCGGCGCGAAACACCGTGCGGCTGCCGAACCGGTCGGCGAACCAGCCCGAGGCGGGAATGAAAATAGCAAGCGAGAGCAGATAAGAGGTGAGTGCCAGACTCATATGAATTGGCTCGGCATGGAAGCTTTTCGCCATCGCGGGCAAGGCGGTCGCGACGATGGTGCCATCCAGCCCCTGCATCAGCAGGGCGGTGGCCACGATCAGCGCGGTGATGCGCATTTGCCCGGTGCTGAGACCGGGTTCATCGGCTGGTTCGGCGCTCATCGGTTGATCAGGCTCGCCATGCGCCGATCATGGCCGCAGGAACGATGGGATGAAACCACCGTTCGGTCATGGCTTCAATGCGTTATCGGCGCGTCCGCTGCAGGCGGCCAGGTGATCGGCGGCAGGGTGGTGGCCGGTTTGCCATTGAGGGTGAGGACGCGATGCTGCACCGCGAGCACGATATGGAGCGTCTGATGCCCGTCCGGTGCTTTGGTCATGAACGGCGTGACCGCGGTCGTTGCGGCGGCGATGGCACCCGCAAAACGCGGCTGGGCGGCGGTGATCGCGGTAAAGAACGCGGTCAAACCGGTGCCATGCACCAGCCCATGGCCTGCGGGTTGCAGCGCGTGATCGAAGTTGAACGCGGTGCGGAGTTTGGCGTGCAGCGGGCCGATGACGAGGCTGAGCGCAAATCGCCCATGGCCGCCATGGCTCGCCCAGGGGCGCAACTGCGCCGCGAACGCATCGAGCTGCGCGGTCGATTGTGCGAGCGGATTGGGGTTGGTGGTTGCCGGAGCCACGGTTGCCGGGTTGAACAGATCAGGGAATTCAGGCCCGGATGCAGTCAGCTTGAATCTGATCTGCTTGATCTGGCCGCCGAAGGGCAACCCGGCCAGGGTGACGAAAATCGGTGAAACTGCGATATTCTTGATGGTTTCGTCGATTTTGAGTGCGGTATCCTGGTCGTCGGCATGCGGATCGTTGGCGAGATGGCTGGTGACCGCGCCGATGGTGAAAATCGGAAAATTGCTGCCACCGACGCTCGCCTGCAAATGGGTGATCCGGGTGCTGGCGGCGCGGAGCGGGTCCGGTGCGGATTGCAGGAGCGCGTTCGGGTCGAGCCGGTAGTCGAAGGTGAAGACGTCCGCCTTAACCGAGATTTGTGAGCCACCGGGGGCGCTGATGGCAAAGTGATGGGGGAAATCGAGCGCGACGGTAAAGGGGGCATTGAAGTTGATGCGGGTGGTGACGCGGGGAAAACTGATGGTCGGGCGGGTGCCGGGCGCACCGGGCGGCATGATCACCAGATTGGGCACGATCGCCTGTGCGACGAGCGGGGAGCTGCCGCGCGTGATCGGGCCGTGGGTGATGGTCCAACCGGTCTCGCGCAATTTTGCCTCCGCCCGATGGACGCTGGCCACGAGTTGGCTCTGGGCATACCACCAGAGTCCAAGCCAGAACAAAATGATCAATAAAATCAGGGGCAGAATTATGCGAAGTGCACGCATCACTGTTCTTTCATCATGAATTTTGGATAGGATATGCTTAAAATCAGCACGTTCGCAAATATCGGATAAGCGCGATCAGCGCATAGCGAGGCTTTCGCGTGCCGGTGCGATCACGAAACAGGATAGGTGACGCGCCGCGAGTAAATGACAGGTTTGCTTGGCAGCGACCCGATCAAGCCCGACCAGTTGTGCACGCCACATGCGCCGTCCCCGGACGATGGCGGGCAGCACCAATACCCGGCCGCGATTGCCGCGCAGCCGATGCACGGCCAGAGCCTGACGCCGAGCGGCGGCATATTGATCATAGGAGCCGACCTGGGCGATCCAGTCACCGTCATGATCGGCGCGCGTGCTGACCGCGGTGATGTCGGCAAGCTGCGGGCGCATTGTATTCGGGCGCGCGGTAATTGGGCGCGCGGTAATTGGGCGCGCGGTAATTGGGCGCGTAAT
>JAJZEG010000229.1 GCA_021828605.1 Pseudomonadota bacterium
TCGGGCACTGGGCACTGTTGCTGTGCATCGCGGTCATGGGCATGGCGACCGCCTTCATCATGGTCGCCCAAAACTGGGCGCAAAGCCTGGTCTCGGCCAACCGGGCGACCATTATTTATAGCATGGAGCCGGTTTGGGCCGCCTTGATCGGCGCCAGCTTCGGCGAACATTTTTCGCCGCCGCAAATCCTCGGCGCCAGTCTGATCATCGGCAGCGTCCTGCTCTCGCAATGGCGCCCCGCTGAATGATTTTTCGCGTGCCGGACGTTGCCCGCGCTGTGGCTTGATCAGGTCGTTTGGTGCCCATCCAGCAGGTGCTGACGGAGTGCGGCTTTCAGCAGCTTGCCCGCATTGTTGCGCGGCAGTTGGTCGAGAAGGGTGACATGTTTGGGGATTTTGTAGCGCGCCAAACGCGGGGTGAGATAAGCGATAACACTCTCGGTGCTGCACGGCGTTGTCGCCAGAGGCACGATGAATAAATGCCCGACTTCGCCCCATTGCGCATCGGGCACGCCGATGACGGCAGACTCGGCAAGACCCGGACAGGCGACTAACGCATTTTCAATTTCCGCCGGATAGATGTTTTCACCACCCGATATGATCAGGTCTTTTTTGCGGTCAATCAACCACAAAAAACCATGCTGATCCATTCGGCCCAAATCACCCGTGCGCAGCCAGCCATCTGCGGTCAGGGCCGCCTGCGTTTCGGCGGGACGGCGCCAATAGCCGCTGGTAACGTTAGCGCCGCACACAATTACTTCTCCGATGCCGCCCGGTGGCGCCTCGTTGCCATTCTCATCGATAATTCGGAGGCTTATCGTCGGGGGAATCACGCCGACGGCGCCGGCATGACGCTCGATTGCGGCGGGGATGATCGGCATGCAACTAACGGTGCCGGTCTCGCTCATGCCGAAGCCATCGGCAATCGGGATGCCATCGTGTAACCAGGCCGCGATTGACGCGGGAGCATGGGGCGCGCCGCCGGAAAATATTGCGGTCAGGCGTCGTAATTTGGTTGGATCGAACGATGGATCAGCGCGCAGCATCGCAGCCATTTGCGGGACGCAGAAATAATGGGTGACGCCCAAAGCGGGGTCGGCGAGCCGGGTCAGGGTGCGGGCTGGGACAAAACCATCCGAAATCAGCAAACTGCCGCCCTGCATCAAGGCCGGGCGAATATTCGCGACCAGACCAATCGTGTGAAACATTGGCGCGTCGCACAAAACCACGCTCTGCGCGGTCACTTGACCCAGCAGGGCAAAATTACGCCCTTGGGCTTCCAAATTACGTTCGGTTAGCAAAACGCCCTTCGGCTTGCCCGAGGTGCCCGAGGTGTAGAGAATAAGAGAGGGTTGGTCAGGATCGGCCCCGGAGGTCGTCGTGAAGGGCGCCGTGTTGCGCGCCAAATCGAGCAAAGCGGCGAGGGTGATGGCGTTGGTGTTAGCGTCGAAAGCGGGGTCACTGATCTGGAGTTTCGGCGCGGCATCCTCGATCAGCGCCTGAAGTTCAGGGGCGGCCAGTCGCCAGTTCAGCGGCACATAAATTGCCCCAAGCCGTGCGCAAGCGAGGTGCAGCATCACCAGTTCGGCGCAGTTTTTGGCGATCACCGTGATCCGATCACCAGCAGCGATGCCCGATAGCCGCAGCGCGGCATTCAAGCCTGCAATGGCCTGATCAAAAGCCGCATAGCTCCAAGTCTCGTCGGTCGCCAAATTGCGGGCGGCGATATGATCGGGTCGTAACCGAGCCTGGAGTGCGACGTAATCGGGCGCGCTAACCATTTGTCCGAGTTTCGTTAGGCTGATTTCTGCCGCGATTTATCGTACACGCCAAGCCCAGGCTTGTAACTTTTCTCGTCGATAAACTGACGGATCCCTTCCTTGCGCCCCTCATTATCGAAACTATTCGCCGCTTCCTGGGCGCGCACCAGATAATCCTCGGCATTTTCATAGGTCATTTCGCCGACCCGACGCACTGCATCCTTGGTTGCTTTCAGCGCAATCGGGTTTTTCGCGAGCAGCATCTCCGCCACCGCGATCACCCGATCGCGGAGTTGGGTTGCGGGAACCGCTTCATTGACCAGCTTCCAGGCGGCGGCCTTGCGGCCATCGATCAGCTCGCCGGTCATGGCGTGATACATCGCGTCGCGGTGAGCGAGCAATTCAACCACAACCTTGGTTGCCCCGCCGCCGGGCAGGATGCCCCAGTTGATTTCCGACAAGGCAAATTGCGCCTCCTCCGCCGCGAAAGCGAGATCGCAGCCGAACAGCGGCCCGTAGCCACCGCCGAAGCACCAGCCATTGACCATCGCGATGGTTGGTTTCTGATACCAGCGCAGCCGCCGCCACCACCCGTAGCTTTCTTGTTGCGCGCGCCTTGTGCCGGCCAGCCCCTTAGCCTCGGTTTCGCGGAAATATTCCTTCAAATCCATCCCCGCCGACCAGGATTGACCCTCACCGGTAAGCACCAGCACGCCAACATCGGCGTGGAATTCAAGCAAATCCAACACCTCCATCATCCGACGGTTCAGCGCCGGACTCATCGCATTGCGCTTCTCCGGCCGGTTGAAACGCACCCAGGCGATCCGGTCCTTAATCTCGAACGCAACGGTTTCCTGCTCGGCGCGGTCGTCGGTCATCATGGTTTCCTTGGTTCAAATCGCTCGACGACACGCAGCGCGCCACCGCGTTGCATCTCGCCACATCATGCTATAAAATATAGCATTCAATAATGCTATGGTCAATAACAGTATGAATAAATCCACGTCTGTTCCCGGCGATCCGGCATTGGAGGGTGATGACCCGTTCGACCGGCTGCTGGGCTATCAAATTCGTCGGCTTTCGGTGCTGGTGATGGCCGATCTCGCTGCCGCTTTGGCGCCGCTCGGCATCAAGCCTGCGGCAGCCTCGATATTATTTGCCATCGCCGCGCAGGATGGTTTGACCCAGAGTGATATCGGGCGAATGCTGGGTATCCAGCGCGCCAATATGGCACCGCTGATCGCGGGGATGATGCGGCAGGATTTGATCGAACGCGATGCGCTGGATGGTCGGTCGCAATCCTTGCGACTATCGGGGGCAGGGCAGGCCTTGCAGCAGGAGGCGTGGCGTCGGGTGCTTGCCCATGAGGATCGGCTATTCTCCGGCCTGACCGCCGATGACCGAGCAGCGCTCGGCGGTCAGATCCGCACCTTGTGGGAACAACACGCGAAGGATCATGGATAAGCAGCCCCTAAAATATTGAATTTCCGATAGGAGCAGAACCTTTTAGCCGCAAGGCTGCGCGGGCCTCGGCGGGGGTGGCGATTTCATGACCGAGGGCCTCGACAATCATCCGAATTTTGCTGACCTGCTGGGCGTTTGAGGTGGCAAGCTCACCTTTGGCGATATAGAGATTATCCTCAAGCCCGACCCGAACATTGCCGCCCATCATCGCGGCCTGGGTGGCGAAGGGGAGTTGCTGGCGGCCAGCGGCGAGCACCGACCAAACATAATCGGCGCCGAATAATTTATCAGCGGTGCGGCGCATGAAATGCAAATTGTCCCAATCGGCGCCGATGCCGCCCAGGATGCCGAAAATGGTTTGCACAAAAAATGGCGGGCGGATCAGCTTGCGGTCGACGAAATGAGCGAGGGTGTAGAGATGGCCGACATCGTAACATTCATGCTCAAAGCGCGTGCCGTGGGCATCGCCGAGGGTCTTGATGATTCGCTCAATATCGCGGAATGTGTTGCGGAAAATGAAATCATCGGTATTGCGCAAATAATCCTGTTCCCAGTCATGTTTCCAATTTTGATACCGATCCGCCAGTTGGAAAATCCCGAAATTCATTGAGCCCATATTGAGCGAACACATTTCAGGCTTGACCAGCAGCGGCGCGGCCAGCCGGTCCTGCACCGTCATGTTCAGGCCGCCGCCGGTGGTGATGTTCAAAATAGCATCGGTTTGTTGTTGGATCCGAGGCAGGAACTGCATGAAAATAGCCGGGTCGGGTGTGGGTTTCCCGGTGGCCGGATCACGCGCGTGCAAATGCAAAATTGCCGCACCCGCCTCAGCGGCTGCAACGGACTGTTCGACGATCTGATCAGGCGTGATCGGCAACGCATCCGACATGGTCGGGGTGTGAATGCCGCCGGTGATCGCGCAGGTGATAATGATTTTGGCAGTCGCAGATCCGGTCATGTCGGACTCCAAGGGCGCGGAAAATTCATGATGATTGAGCGAGGGTCGCGCGCAGGCTGGCAAAGACGTGCGCTCTTAGCGCTGCTTGCTGATCATCGGTCCACGCGCGGAACCCCTGACCGGTTTTCATCCCCAAATGACCATCGGCCACCAACTGCTCCAAATAGGGCGAGGGCGCAGGACGGTGATCGATTTCGGGTAAAATGGTGCGGTGAATCGCGAGCGTCAAATCGGTTCCGACCAGATCGGCATTTTCCAAAGGTCCAAGCACGCCCAGGCGCCGACCGAAACTCGCTTTGACCACAATATCCACCGTTTGCGCATCGCAAATGCCCTGCTCGACCAGGGCAATCGCCTCGCGCCAGAGCGCGTGCTGCAAGCGGTTGCCAATGAAACCCGGCACGTCCTTGCGCACGTGAACCGGCGTTTTGCCAATCCGGCGATGCAGGTCGATTGTTTGGTCAATCACCAGCGGTGCGGTCCAGGGGGTGCCAATCACTTCAACTAACGGCACCAGAAAGGGCGGGTTCCACCAATGAGTGCCCAAGGCGCGTTCGGGGTGCGCCAAGCCACGCATAATTTCAGTGATCGGGATGACCGAGGTGTTGCTGGCCAAAATTGCATCGGGCCGTGCGGCAGCCTCAATCCGATGAAACAGGTCGCGCTTGACCTCAAGGTTCTCGAGTGCGGCTTCGACGATATAATCAGCCGATGCCACTGCGGCAGCCAGATCAGCGGAGGGCTGGATGTGACGCAGCGCAGCCAAAGGCTGGTCAAGCTCGCGGAGATTGGCGGCGATGCGATCATGCAGCGTGGCCAGACTTGCCGCTGCGGGGTCGTATACCACGACATTGCAGCCCGCGAGCGCAAAAACCTGCGCGATCCCATGGCCCATCAGCCCGGCGCCGATGACCGCGATTTGGGTCAGGTCACTCATCCTGCGGTATAGCCGCCATCGGCGTCGAGCGTGTGGCCGGTATAGAAACTTGATGCGTCCGACACCAGAAATAGTAACGGCCCTGCTAAATCGGCCGGTTCACCCAGTCGACCTTTGGGCACCCGCGCTAAAAAACCAGTGCGGGCGGCAATCGCCTTTTCGGTATCCTCGAACATCCAGGCGGTGAGTGCGGAGCGAAACACCGTGGGTGCGATGGCATTGACGGTGATGCCCGTCGGTCCCCATTCACAGCCCAGCGCGCGGGTGATGCCATCGACCGCCGCTTTCGAGGCACAATAGGCCGAGTAGCCCGCCGGATGGCCGAGCTTAGCGCGCGCCGATGACATCAGCACGATGCGCCCGCCCTCGCCTTGGTCGAGCATTTGCGCCCCGGCGGCGCGCGCCATCAGCCAGCTGCCGGTGACGTTCGCCTGCATCACCCGCTCGAAACGTTCAGGCGACATCGCGGTGATTGGCGAGACATCATTCATCCCGGAGGCGACGACCAGAATATCGACCCGGCCATAATGCGCGACGGCATGGGCGATGATCGCGTTGCAATCGGCCTCGGTGTCGGGGCGCCGGCTGATGGTGGTTATCCGTCCGCCGGATTCGCTACAGGCCGCAGCGACGTCGGCGAGAGACGTCGCATTGCCCGCTGCTAACACCAGCTGCGCACCGGCGGCGGCCAGGACTTGCGCCGCCAGGGCGCCGAACGCGCCGGATGCGCCGGTGATCACCGCGACGCGACCGGTGATATCGAACAAGGAGAGCGGGTTGCGCGGGTCATGGGTCATGGGGCTGCGTAGGGCATGATGACGATCATGGTGGCGATCTCGTTGCCGGCATTGACAATATGGCGCACGGTATCGGGGCCGATGGTACAGGAATCGAGCGGGCCGAGTTCACTCACCACATCGCCCACCTGCACGGTGAGGCGACCGTTCAACACCACATAGACTTTCTCAAGCGGCGAGGCGTCGGGGCCAGCGCCACCGCCGGGCAGGAAATGCGACAGCCCAACCCAGAAATGTCCGGGACCGCCGGGTTCAAATCCTTGCAGGCGTAAGCCGCGCATATCGACATGGTTCGGGGCCTGATAGGGTTTGGCGTCGACAAAACGCTTGATCAGCAATCCGGGGTTCGACGCGGTCACAGCCTATGGCCCGCTTCGATCCGATAGGACTGGTGCGGATCCGTGATGGCGACCAGGCGAATGATGCACCCATCGCCACGGTCCCAGTTCCACGGAAAGAACGCGAAAGTCACCCGCTTGCCGGTTACTGCATCCAGATCGCCGCCAACATTCTCGATCCCCAAAATACCGTTACTGAATAATTTGCGATGCACCGGCTCCCATTCGGGAAAATCCTGGTCCCAGCTGCGGCCGCCCGACCATTCGAGATATTCTTTGGCTAAGTGCGGCAGCAGCGGCCCGTTGCGATGCGGGCCGATAGCGGTTGCTAACGGATGGTCATTGGCCTGGGTATCATGACCGATGACCTTGACCTTTTTTTCGATAAACCAATCCGCCGCCGATGACACTAATCCTGGCGCATAGGCGAAATATTCCTCGTTATCTTCGTATTTTTTATGCCAGCCAGTATTAATAATCACCACGTCGCCGGGCCGCACGGACCGACCCGCCGCCGCTTCAAGATCGTCATAGGTGATCGATTCCCAACGGCGCTTAGGGATCGAAACCACGATTCCGCTGCCGAAAAAATGCGGCAACGGCACTTCATCAATGAATGGCGTGCCCGAAACCACATGCGCCGGGGCATCGATATGGGTGCCATTATGCATGGTGGTGGTGATGCGCTGGGATAATACCCCGGATTTAGCCATGTAATGGACACGCTCGATTTGCACGTCGGGAAAATACGGCCAGTTGGGAGTCTGGAATCCAAAGCGATGCGATAGATTATAGAAAGCGAGACCCATCGAATTATCGGTATTGGCTTCAAATTCAAGGCCGCGGATGGTGATGGTCATTGAACGATCCTGTTTCCTCGTCGCGGGTTTTACTGTATCGCGATACAATATAGTTGTATCATATAGCGATTACGCGTGCAAGGAAAATCGGTTTGCTCGACCCGATCAGCCTTCTGAGCCGAATTGCTGTTGGAGCGTCTGTTTTAGCGCCAATAACCGATCAATAATGGTTTGGCGCCGATCGTTGAACCGCGCTGTTGGCACGGGCACCGAAATCAACAAGGTCTCGCCGGTTATGCCCTGCAGCGCGATCCCGGCGGCACTAACCCCGCGCATGTGCTCCTCCCGATCAAGCGCAAACCCATCACGGCGAATAATCTCCAAATCCCGCGCCAGGGCGGCAAAACTCGTGTGAGTCGCGGGCGTGCGCCGCTCATAACGCCGACCGATCCGGGCAGTGATTTCGTGATCATCGAGGCTGGCGAGAAAGGCTTTGCCGTTCGCGGTGCAATAAAGCGGAAAATCCTCGCCGACCGCCGAGACGGCGCGCAGCCGCTGGCCGCTGGCGACCTGATCGACGAACAACACCCGATCATGTTTTGGCACCGCGACGTCAACGGTTTCGTCCAATGTTTGGGCCAGTTGCACGATCAAGGGCCGGGCCAGCGCCACCTGATCGACGCGCACCGAGGCGGCGATGCGAATCAAAGCCGGTCCAAGCCGCACGCCGCCTTTCGCGGAATCGCTGATCAATAAACGCTCAGCCTGCAATGCTGCAACAATGCGTTGCACCGTCGAGCGCGGCAAATCAACCTCGCTCGCGATTTGGCTGAGGCTTAGCCCGCTTTGTTGGTGCTCAAGCGCGCGCAGGATCGCGGCGGCGCGGGCAATGACCTGGATTTGCGTGCGATCATCGGGGCCGGGAGTGAGCGTGCCGGGGGGATTGCGGTTCATGCGTCAATCTATCGCGCGGACCGCCCAGAGCCAAATCCGCTGCCTTGCAGCGTGCTCAGGCGTCGATTTCAAACACGCGTTTTTCGGTTTGATGCAGGCAGGCGCTAACGCCGGTCTCGGTCACCAGATAGTTATCGCAAATCACCGCGAACATGCTTGCGGTTTCATAGCCGGGATGCACGGCGAGGCACATATGGGCCGCAAGCTGCATGGTTTCGTCATGGCGGATCAGCGGACGCTCAACCATGTCATACCCTTGCCCATGCGCGTAAAGCCGACGCTCGGCGGGCAGCCCGTGCGCAATCATATAATCGTTATGCGCGCTCGCAATGGCCGCGCACGAAGCGCCAGGGCGGATCAGCCCGAGCGTATGATCCTGGGCCGCACGAACCGCTTCGAACCCGTCCAGCAATTCCGCCGAGGCGCGACCCAACACCAGGGTCCGGGCGATTTCACCGTAAAATCCTCCCGGCCCGTTGATTTCGATGAGCAGCGATAAATGATCGCCGCGTTCCAGTCGTCGAGACTGCTGGTTGCGACCCAGAAAACTGGATCGCTCGCCCAATTTGGCTGAACCGCCGAGGAAAATCCCCTGTTCGCTGCCCAGAACCTGCCCCTGATGCTGCGCCAAAGCGGTGATGTCACAATCGCGCATACCCGGTCTGATCCCCGCCAACACGGCGGCGAATACCGCATCCTGCAGCTTTGCGGTTTCCCGGATCAGCGCAATTTCCGTAGGCGATTTGATTGCTTTGATCTGATCGACCAGATCGGTTGCATCGCTCAACGTCACGCCACGGTCCGCCAGCGCGGAACGAATGTCGTTGACGAAACGATGCGGCATCGCCCCGCCATTGACCAGTGCGACATGCCGATCACCATGACGGCGTAGATTGGCCGCGATCAGCGCGCCTTCATATCCGGTGGTATAACCAACCGATTGAAAGGCGGGCACGCCGAACCATTCACCAACGCCGCGCTGCACATCATCATCGGTCAAGGTCCGATGGGCGGCGAAGGCGCCCATTTCCACCACACTCATCGGTGCGTCCGTGCGAAAAATGATACTGCGCGGATAGCCGTTGAGGGCCGGGCAATCAGTCAACCAGCGGACGGCGCCGCCTAACCAGTCGTTATTTCCTTGCAGGATCAACGCATCGATCCCGTGCTCGCGCATAGCACGGCGCAGGGCCGCCCAGCGCCGCTCGAGTTCGGCCTGGGCAATCGGCGTGGCGATCCGCGGGTTCATACCGGCAACAATGCGGGGAATCGCGCCTGCCAGCGTTCAAGAATGGCCGGGTTTTTCACGAATACCGGCGGTAGGCCCTTTGCCAAATTAGCGATGCTGGTCCACGCCGTCTCCATCAGGCTGGCATTGCACTCGCTGGTATGACCGATCATGTGCGGGGTCAAAATCACATTGTTCAGCGTGCGCAGCGGACTGGCCGGGGAGAGCGGCTCGGATTCAAAACAATCAAGCGCAGCGCCAGCAATTTTTCGGTCGCGCAATGCTGCGATCAAGGCCACCTCGTCGATCAACGCGCCGCGCGCGGTGTTGATCAACAAGGCGCTGGGTTTCATCAACCCAATCCGGCGGGCATCGAGCAAATGATGGGTCTGCGGGTTCAAGCTGCAATGCAGGCTGATAATGTCGGCGGTTGCAAGCAGCGTATCAAGCTCGACCTGCTCCACCTGCAACGCGGCCATTGCCGGGTTAGGCCGATGCGCCGCACAAATCAGCCGCGCATCCCATCCGGCGAGGCGGATCGCGACCTCCTGGGCGATTTTGCCAAAGCCGATAAAGCCGATCGTGCGCCCTTTCAGCAGGCGCGCGCGCAACGGCGAGGGGCGGGGTTGATTGTCGCGCAGCACCGTTTGGGTGCAATTGAAATCATATAAGGCGGCCAAAATCAGCAAAATCGTCGCCTCGGCCATGCCGGTATAATTCAATTCGGTTTGGCCATTCCCAATCAGAATTGATCGGCTCGAAGCCGCAGCGAGGTCAAATCCCTCAATGCCGGTCACCGCCGATAACAAACCGCGCAGACGTGGCATCCGGTCCAGCAATGCGGCATCGCAGGGCGTATTGCCCATACATAACACAATGTCAGTTTCGGTATGGTCGGCGGCGTGGAACGTTGTATTGTCGGGATAACGGATCACGGTGAAGCCAGCCGCCTCGGCCCGCGCGGCGATGGCCGTGAATTCGGCGGGCAGAAAGGCATTGTCGATCATCGCTAGGGTCAACGGGCGAGGCATTATTATGTACCAATCGGTCAGAGTGCTGATGGCCCGAATTCGGCATAGAGTTCCGGCAAAAACCCCGCCAAATGATGCATTTCGGTTGCACAATGTTCGAGCAGCTCAGTCGGGATCGGCCCCAGCCGTGGTTGGCCGGGTGGCCGTGCGGGAAGGGGCATGCCATTCAATGTCGGGTCTTGGCCTAAATAAAAGCGGCTGCGCATTTCACAGCCATAATCGGTATTGCGGACCTGATGGATCAGCCAGGTATGCTCGACCGGCATATCAACCTCACCGGCCCGACCGCAAATCACCGTGCCATCGAACCCGTCAGGCGCGAAGCCGATACTGGCCGGATCGACGAAGCGGATTGCCCCCATCAGATCCGTGCTGCCGATCAGCTCCTTGATCAGCGAGGTTCGCCCAATATAGGATTTAACCCCCGGACGATCACCCGCGCCATCTTTCCAGAACGCGACTAAATGCGCGGAGGGCGCCCAAATTTTGTACCGCGATGACGCCGCGCCATGCCATGAAAACCACCAGTCCCACATTGCAGCACGCGCACCCGGCATCGGCGTATGCACAGCAACCACGCAAGTGCCATTGGCCTGAACGCACCAGCCGGTTTCGTGCTCATCATGGCCCGGTTGTGTTAGTTGAGCGGCCAGGTCAGCAAAGGCTGGAAATACCGTGTCAGCCAGCGCCACCCGATGCTGTGCCGCGATTTGGGCGGCGCGCACGGCATTTTCCGCGCACAGGTAGCGCGCGTAGGGTTTTGCCAAATCGGCGGGCTGGAAACCAAGATAGGCGGGCAGCGCACGGAACGCCGCGATGCCAGGCGCAAGTGTCGGATTATTGTGCAGGGTGCTCATTGGACCACATCGCCGATAATGGTTGCAGGCAAAGCCACGAAATCATGCGCCTTGTTGCCCGCCATGAAGTAACAGATGGCGCTGGTCCAAGCGAGTGCGGCAGCGGTAACGCCGAGTGCTGGATAGCCATATGCGCCGACCACGGTGCCCGCCAGAAAGGGCCCGATGGCGGTGCCGACCATCAGCATCGAGGGTGTTAGTGCCGCCATCCGGCCGGATCGATCCATTTTCGAGATAAAGCCGAACATAAAAATATGCGAAAAAATGATCAGGAATACCAAGGATCCGGCGGCGATCACGAAGGGCCCGAAGCCGAGCATATTACAAATGACCAGCGAGGCCACACCATGCAGGAACACGCCGGTCACCGCAACGGGCGTCGCCGGAAGCTTATGCTGCAACACGCCCGCCAAAATGGGCGCGCCCAGATTGAGAATCGCCGAACCGGCCAGGAGGAGGCCAATGCTGGAGGCCGAGAAGCCATGCGCGAGCCCCACCTGTTGCACGAAACTGAACATCGCGGCCTGACCAGCGGTCATGAACGCAACGCCAGAGAAGGCAAAAATCCGCGCGATCAGCGGGCTGGCGATCGGACCTTTGAGCATTGCGCGTTGGGGGTCTGCGGTGATCGGCGGGAAGGCCAACGCACAGGCCAAGGTCGCGGCGACCATCAGGCACCCAAGAATGACGAAAATAATATTGACCCCGATGAGGATGAGCAGATGCGGCGTGGTTGCGAAAAACACGATGCCAAACACAGCGACACCAATATTGACAATCGCGAACAGGCGATGCGGGTTTTTACTGCGACCAATCGTGCCATACACGCAAGATAGTCCGGTGCCCGCGCCGAGGCCCGCAATGAGGTGCAACACTGCGAAAGCCGGAAAACCATGCGCATGGGTGAGCACAAAGAAACACAGCGCCGAGACGGCGAATCCGGCAGTCGCCACCATCCGGCTATTGACTTTCATAAAGCGTGGACCGAGCGCGACGTTGCTGACCAGCACCCCGAAAATATAGAGACTAACCAGCGCGCCCGCTTTTTGCGGCAGAAAATGCCCCGATGTAATCAAGCCGCTGATCCATAATGGCAACGCCACCAGGTCAACCATGCCAGCGACAAAGCAAATAAGTAATGTCGCGCGACCACCGATATTTTCGGGTGTGGTTTTCATTGGAACTGTCCCTCAGAGACCGGCTTCAAGGCCGGATTGTTGTTGGGGTCGAATAGCCTCGTCTCGCCACGTCACGTCCAGTCAGTCACGCGCCGTCGTCGCGGGTGGGAGGTGCAATCAGCTCCACCCCAGCTCATCCGCCCTCGCCCAGCAGCCATGAAAAGCATAGCGCAAGCGAAACGGTATTTCGATGGAGGCCACCGGACCGGCAGCCAAATTGAGCGAGTCGAGGATCACCACATCGGACCGGTTCAGATCCCGCCGCCCGATAACCGAGATCAACCAGCCATCGCCCTCGGCGGCGGTATCGCTTTTCGGAACAAAGACCGGCTCTTCGGTGCTGGCATGCGGGCCCGGATAATAATGGCTAATCGTTCCGCTTTGTTGATCCAAATGGGCCAAGCAATTGAAGGGCGGCCCCATCGGACCCCAATCGAGCATCGGGCCGAGCTGGGTATTGATCGCCCCGAAAAAAACATGCCGGCAATAACGCCCGCTGAACCGCGCATCGACAACCGGCATTTCGCCCGGATGCGGCACCATCGGGGTCACGGTGAACTGATCGCGCGGGTCCGCTAAGTCAAAACTCCAACGCTGGCCGAAGGGGGGTTCTTCCTTCGGATCAGGGTCGCTGATATGGGGAAATTGCGAATACCATCCGGAATTGGAAATGAAATGTTCCAGATGCAACACCGATCCCTCTTCCCAGGCGTTGATCGTGTGGGTTTCCATCACCAGTTTCGGGCTGTGATACCAACGCAGCCCGGCGACGCCCTGCTTGCGCGGAATAATCGCAATAACCGTCTGGTGTGACGGATCCCAGGTGAAAAACGGGCCACCGGCTTGCACCCGCGCGTGGTCGGCAATCATCGGGTATAAAGTAAAAGCGATGTAATTATCACTAACCAGGAAGTCATGGATCATCGATGAATAGGGCGCTTCAAAGCGTTCTTCGCGAATAATTTGACCAGACGGTGATATTTCATAAAGAAAAATGAAATTGGAGACCAGCGCATCGGAATTATAAGCAAACGCGATCATGTTGCCGGTATGCGGATCGACTTTCGGATGCGCGGTGAAGGTCCGTCCGTGCAGTGTGCCACCAAAATCAGCCGAACCCATGGTTTCCAGCGTGTGCGGGTCGATTTCGGTGGGTCGGTTATCCTCTTTGAGCGCGAATAATTTACCACCGAACCAAAACGCCGTGGTGTTCGCCGTGCCGCGATCTTTGCCACGCACCGAAGGATCGTCGGTATAAGGATTGCGATAGCGGCCATAGAGCGAACGCCGCGCTGCCCGTTCGGCCTTGAAGCGTTCGGTGCGCACAAAGCGCGTGCGCAAATCGGCATGGCCGTTTTCCATGCGCACCATGGTCATCATGCCATCGCCATTCAAATAAATATCGTTGCCCAAATGCGGTGGATATTGAGCGTCAGCGCCCAACCGGTAAAATGCCCCCTGGAGTATCGCTGGAATCGTGCCGACAACTTCGAGATCATAAACATCGGCTTCGATCCGCACCGGCTTAAAAAATTTATTGAAGGTAATACTGTCAGGGAAGCGGAGACCCGTTTGGTCTGCTGCATGATCGATGGTCATTCGGACGCCCTCTGCTGGCTTTTTGGTCGTTTCGTTTTATCGCGTAAACACGGAACGGTAGCGTTCTGCAATCCGTTGTGATATCTTGATCGCAGGCTGTCAAGTCAAATTTCGTCAGAGACTGTTCTAGGATTGCGCAATGAACCAAGCACGAGAAAAAGCGGTGGCATTAAAGCGCGAGGCGCCGGTGCGGCGTGATCGCGCGCGCGCGGCAGCGGCCCCGCCCCGCCCTGATAAACAAATGCATATTATCACGACGGCGCGGGATTTATTTTTCGCGCGTGGGTTTAGTGCGAGCAGTATGGAGGCGGTGGCCAAGCAGGCCGGGGTCGGCAAAGCGACTTTATATGAATTATTTCCCAACAAGGTCGAATTATTGCGTGCAGTGATCAATATCGAGCTGGATACGCGTGCAAATGAGTTGGTTTTAGTGGATTCTGGACCAGGTGAACTGCGAGCGGTTTTGGTCAAATTCAGTCATTCACTCATCGATTTACTGTTGTCCAAGGCCAATATCGGCATATACCGGATCATTTCCGCCGAAACGCCGCAGCATCCTTATTTAGGCCAGTTTTTCTATGATAATGGACCGGCAAAAGTGATCGGTCGCCTCGCGCGCCATTTTGAGATGTTGATGGAGGATGGGCGGCTGCATTATGGCGATCCCCTTTTGATGGCGCGGCAGTTTATTGGCATCATCCGCGCCGACATGCAGACCCGCGCGATGCTGGGGATTGATGAAGAAAAATTACGCATTGATCGTGCGACGATCCTGGAGAGCGGGGTCGATGCGTTTCTGCGCGCTTATGCCAAACCGCGCGTCTCTGAATAGAGGGGTGTTGCGAAGCGCTTCGTCGGATATTGGCGCGGGATAAAACGTAATCGTTCTAAAACGCCGCCGTTCTAAATTGGTGATTACTTTGCTTCGGTGGCAACCAGCTTGATCAGCACTTGAACGTTTAGCCCAACCCAATTGCCCTTCGCCCAGATACCTTGGCCGACACCGAAATCGGTGCGGTTGAGCGTGACCTGACCGGTGATATCGGCCTGTCGTCCGTGAGCGGCGAAGGTGAAGGGAACGGCAATGGGCTTGGTGATATCGCGCAGTTTCAACGTGCCAATCGCGGTGTATTGGCCATCGCCATTTGCTTTGAAGGTTGTTGCGGTAAAAACCGCTCGAGGAAAGGCTTTGCAATCAAACCAGTTCGGTCCGGGCAACGCCTCATTGCGCTGGACCGATCCGGCGCGGGCGCTGCATGTATCGATCACCACCTGGGCATGGCCGGCTGCGGGTGCCTTTGGGTTGAAATCGACTACCGCGGTGAATTTGGTAAAATGCCCGGTAAATTTGGTGCCCGTTTGGGTATCAGAGAAGGCAATCTGGCTTTTAGAGGTATTCACCGTCCAGGACGCCGCCTCGGCGACGTTGGTTGGCATGATCAGCGCACCGCCAATCGCCCCCGCCAACGCCAGCGCGATCAATCGATAACGAGAATCAAACATTACTAACAATCCTTTCTGATCCGGCGCCTCAGTATCGGCAGGGGTAACATGCGCCACAGCACGTCATCACGGTCGATAAGCTGATGCTTCACCGCTGCGGCGACATGGAGAATGACCGTTGCTAACAGAAAATAGGCAGCGATCGCATGGATGGTTTCGAAACGGGCTGACAGGCTAGCGGCATTGCTGAGCCCGTTGAGCCCCGGCAAATTAGGCAGGGGCACCACACCAAACAACACGGTTGGAATATCCAGAGGTGAGGTGGATACCACGATCCAACCGGTGAGCGGCAAGCCAATCATCAATCCATAAAACGTCCAATGCGTCGTGTGCGCCATGCGCTGCGCCCAAGCCGGTTGTCCCACCAGAGCAGGGGGGCGGTGGAGCAAACGCCAGATCAGCCGGAGCAGCGTGAGCGCCAGAATAGAAATACCCACCGATTTATGGAACTGGTAAAGGGCGAATTTGAGATTGATCTGGGCATTGCCCAGCCGGGTCATATAGAGGCCCAGCGCAATTTGGCTCAAAATCGCAGCCGCAATGGTCCAATGCAGGATGATCGCAATCAGCGAATATCGCGATGAAACCATAGCGGCTTGCGCTCCCTACCCGTCAGATCACGGCTTTAAGTGGTATTCGCCTTCGAGATTGAGGGTAATTTTATTGCCGATATAGGGCAAAAACGCCGAGACGCCGAACGCGGAGCGCATCAATGTCATGTGCCCCTGAAAGCCGACCTCATATAAATTCATCATCGGGTCCATTCCGGCCTGGTTGAATACCGCCTTGATTACCACCGGTTTGGTGACGCCGTGAAGGGTCAAATTACCATCGATATCGGCGGTTTTAGCGCCGGTGCGGATGATTTTGGTCGAAACAAAGGTCGCCACCGGATAGGCCGACGCATCGAAAAATTTCGGGCTCAGCAACATGCCGTTCAACGCCGGATCGAGCGTGCCAATACTGTTAATCGCGACCTTCGCGGTCAGTTTGGACTTGGCCAAATCCTTGGGATCGAGTTTCAAGGTTGAACTCACCCCGGCGAACTGGCCGATATAGGTCGAGAAACCAAAATGGCTAACCGACCATGTTATTTTACCATGGTCTGCATCGAGCGTGTAGGTGCCAGCTTTGACCGTCGCCGGATTATGCGAAAATGGCGATTGTCCCGCAACAGCAAGGGTGGGTAGAGCGGCGGTGGCGATGATCAAGGCGAGAATTTTGGACGTTTTCATGTCAGACTCCGGGGTAAGAGAGGATGATGGCGGTGTCGGGACTGATGCGCGCCGCGCCGTGGCGATCACTTCCGATCGAGAACCCGATAGGTAACGTGCGGTCGCTGCGGTTATTGGCAAGCATCTTGGTTTTAGCGGCCCCGGTCAAAACGCTATCGTTCACTCCAGTTTCTATCGGCGACTAATTGTTTTGTCAAGTAATTTAATAATGGGGCGCGGGATATGGGGTGAGATGTCGGGTCCAAATCAGAATCAAGGTTGATATTACCTGAAATTACGGGAAGGTCTTGTGACGTTTCTGCGCGCCAAGCTGGTCACGGACAAAATAATAAATTTTTCATGATTGGTCGATGAAGGGCATTTTTAAGCTTTACAAGTTGATAAAAAACGGTATCGTTCTGTTGCGAGCACGTTTCGAGTGGCCGGTTGAGTGTCCGCAAGAGGCACGGTTGGCAGCGATAGGGTCGTTCGAACAGCGAACGGCGCGTTAACGTCCAGAGATAAAATGATAAATTGGGAGGTAGTGATGACCAAACACCGTAAATCGATGATCGGGCGAGCCCTGGTCGGCGCCGCAATGATGGCTGCCTTGATGGGCAGCGTGCATAATGGTTATGCCGAAGAGGGCGGCATGATTCCCTATCTGGCCGGGGTCACCGATGGGATCCCGACGGCAGCAGCGCCGCCACCGGGTCTGTATGGCTCGGATACCGGCTATTTCAAGCCGCAGACCGTCTATAATGGCAGCGGCAAGCCCGTTCCGATCCATGTTTCGCTCTATGATCAAAGTCTCGGGCTGTTTTGGGTGCCCGGTAACCATATTCTTGGCGCCAGCTATGTTGCCGATATTGTGCAGCCGATCACGTATGATTCGGTAACTGCGTTTGGAACCACGCATCGTCAGTTTGGTTTGTTCAACACCATCGTTTCGCCGATCAACCTGTCCTGGATGATCACGCATCATTTGTTCGTCGCGGCGGGCTTTAATATTTACCTGAAAGACGGCACGTATGCCCGCAATGCGCCGGTGAATAGCGGCTTTAATTATTGGACCTTCGAGCCGACCGCTGCCGTGAGTTACCTGACCCGGAGCGGATTGGATCTGACCGTTCATGCCGCCTACGACATCAACACCACCAACCATAGCAGCGCGTCATCGCCGAACGGCGTTTACCATTCCGGGCAGGTTCTGTCAGTCGACCTGACCGGCACCCAGCAATTCGGCAAATTCACCGTCGGTGCCGTCGGCTATATTGTCGATCAAACCACCAACGATATCGTCGCCGGCGCGGTCGCCCCGGCAAGCCCGTTCAACAGCCGCGGCAATCGCACCGAGCAAATCGCGTTCGGTCCGCTGATTGGCTATAATTTAGGGGGGCCGTCAGTGACGTTCTACATGACCCATGATTTCCGACATATTAACAATATCGGCGGCAATACCTTCTGGCTGCGCCTGCAAACGCGGTTTTAATCAGGCTGATAGCAAATCGCTAACTGGGTTAGGATCGCCGCTCGCGCCAAATGACTGCGCTGGCGCGACGGTGATCCCGGTCTCAATGGACGTGCAAATCGGGTAGGGCCCCCGTCGCAACCATTCAATATTTCACCCACCAAGTCTGCCTCGCTACCGCCGGTGCAAATCTGAGGCGTGGCCCGATTGCCGATATTGGCGCGGAAATCCCGCACGCGATGGCACTGGACACAAATTAGCTGACAATTCTATATGTCCTTCGAGCGGGATCATATCCGGCAAAAAATTAAATCTCGCCATCATCAAGACCCCTTAAAAATGAGGTAATTATCCGATTTAGAACCGAGAAAACTATCACATAATAAACAATTCAATCAGAAAGGTTCAAGAATGTTTAAGGAATTATTTAATTTCTCGTTCCGGCGAAACGCTCTTCAAGCATTTGGATGGTATTTAAGTTTCTTTCTTCTCGCAAGCATAGCGGGTGGTGTCGCAGGCGGAACAGTAGGGTTCATCTTGCGAATCGAGGCCAATTTTAACAATATTGTTAAGTGGAGTGAAACTGCCGGACTGATCGCTTCATTATTTATGGAAATCGTGCTGGGATACATGCTTGTTAAATCTCGAGAACTGCGATTTATGAATGTTCTACTTGTTTTGATCGGCGCCTTGCTTTCATTGTTTATTGGCGCACTGGGTGGCTTAATTCCGCTGGCGTATTTGACCACCCGCACAACGCAGGACAGGTTAGCGTAACTCGACCTTGCGGGAGATTGATCTTGCGGGGCGAGGTTACTCGGACGTCGGAGCCAACACGCTGAATAATGCGCGCATGGTCTTTTATCCCAGCAGGGGACGTAACCGACCACCGCCTACCTTGTTCGCGTGATGGCTCGATCTCGCCAATTCCGCGACGCCGTCAGAAAATATTTGATCGAGAAATCTGCCGGGTTCGATTGCGCGTATTACACGAAGCTGGATGCCCCATTAGTCCCCGTTCCCGACACCCCGTCATTTCGGAGGATGTCATGGCCTATAACCCATTGATTTAATTGGTGGGCGCACAAGGACTCGAACCTTGGACCCGCTGATTAAGAGTCAGCTGCTCTACCAACTGAGCTATGCGCCCGAACCGGTTGGTTCGACCCACCGGAGCGGTGTCTAGCAAGATCGTCGGGTCGAGGGAAGCCTCGCTGGTTCAGGATTGTCCGTTCCCGCTTCGTGATCCGCTTTCGGGGCGCGCGCCTCTTGCCCCTTGATCAAGGGCGGTTTATCGCGATGTCGGTTGTGGTTTGGTCGGTTTGGTTATCTGAGGCAGGAAATTTGTTGATGGCGAAAGTGGTTGGTTCGGGCGCAAAGCCCCGTCGGACAATGATCATCGCGAGGGTCGCCGCGATGATTATCGTAGGAGTCGGGGCAGGGGTTGGGATTGGCGGCATGGCGTTCGGGGCGTTGAACCCGTTCGCCTATCAGCCAACGCCCATTGTCGCCGCACCTAATTCCTATGTCGCGGTGCCCCAGCCCAACACCAAGGGCATGGATGCCGCGCAAATCGCGCTGGTCCAGCGCGGGCGGTATCTGACCGTCGCGGGCGATTGCATGCCGTGCCATTCCGCGCCGGGCGGCAAGCCGTTTGCCGGTGGATTATCCTTCGTCACCCCGTTCGGCACGCTTTATTCGCCCAACATTACGCCTGACCGGAAAACCGGGATCGGCGCCTGGAACGACAAGCAGTTTTACGCTGCCCTGCATGAGGGCATTCGGCCTGGCCGCTCATTGCTGGTGTTTCCGCAATATCTCTATCCGGCGATGCCCTATACCTCCTATGCCAAGCTCTCCAAGCCGGATGTGATGGCGATCGCCGCCTATTTGCGCGCGATCCCGGCGGTGCAGAACACGCCGCCGCGCGATGGGCTGCGGTTCCCGTTCAGCATCCGCGCGGGCATGCTGTCCTGGCGTTTGCTGTTTTTCAGCACGGCCCCGGTGCATTTCGACAAATCCTGGAGCCCGGCAGTGCGCAACGGCGCTTATCTCGCCGAGGCGCTCGGCCATTGCACCGAGTGCCATTCGCCGCGCAATATTATGTTCGCGATCCAGCAGGATCACAGCCTCGCTGGCAACCGGATTTTGGGCGAAACTTGGTATGCGCCGAATATTTCCTCCTCGAAAACTTCAGGGGTCGGCGGCTGGTCCAAACAAGTGCTGGTTTCGTATTTGCGCCATGGCGGCAATCAGCAGCAAGGCTCAGCCTTCGGGCCGATGAAATCGGTGGTTGATTACAGCCTCAGCCAAATCCCAAAATCCGACGTCGAGGATATCGCCGATTATTTGCAAACCGCGACCAAGCCGCGCAACACCAAGCGCGGCGTCAGCGTCGCCTCGGCGGCACAATTGGCCGAGGGGCAGCATCTCTACGCGCTTAATTGCGCGGCCTGCCACCAATCGAACGGGGCGGGTGTGGCCGGGGTGTTTCCGAATTTGGCAGGCAATCAGGCGGCGTGGGATGGTCCTCCAGATAATGTGATCGGGGTGATGCTCGACGGATTGATCCCCTGGCACGCGAACGGCCCGGCGATGCCCGCGTTCGATGCGACGTTGAATGATCATCAAATCGCAGCGATTGCCAATTATGTCCGCACCGCCTGGCATAATCCTGGCGCCGCCGATGCCACGGCCACCAGGGTTCTGGCACTCCGCAAAACCTCGCCGATCCATTCAATCGCCATAGCCGATCAGGATTATTTGGATCTGTCGCCGATTGGCTCGGCTCAGGCGCGCATTCTAGGCTGCCCGCTGCTCGATACCGCAACTTCCAATCCGGGGCATGGCTGGCTGCGCGCCATGAACGGCGTGACCGCCGCCACACTGCCCGCGCGCACCCGCTCGCTGCTCGCCACGCTCAAAACCGATATGCCCGGCATTTCCAAGGCAGCACTCACCAATGCCGCCGTGACCGCCTATTGTCCGGTGGTCGCGACCCGCGCTGGCCTGTCGATCGATGCGAAGCGCGCTGCCATCGCCCGCTATCGGCAATCGGTGCAGGCGATGCTGGCCGAGGCGCCGAAAAGCTGAAACCGCCGCGCCGCGCCCCGCCGCTTCGCGCAATAATGGATCGGGGGTAGGCGATGACCCTGATCTATCTGGTGGCCGGTGAGGCCAGCGGCGATGTGCTGGGTGCCCGGCTGATCACTGCCTTGCGCGGCCTGGATCCGGGGTTGGAGTTCGCCGGGATTGGCGGGCCGATGATGGCGGCGCTGGGCCTGCCTTCGCTGTTCCCGATGCAGGAATTATCGCTGATGGGGCTGGTCGAAATCCTGCCTAATCTCAGCCGCTTGCGGCGCCGGATGGCGCAGACCGTGGCCGATATCGCGACGCGCAAACCCGCAATTGTGGTCACCATCGATAGTCCGGGCTTTTCGCTTCGCCTGCTGCGCCGAATTGCGGATTTGGGGGTGCGGCGGGTGCATTATGTGGCGCCCCAAGTTTGGGCGTGGCGGCCCAAGCGGGTCAAGCATTTTCCCGGCCTTTGGGACCGGCTACTCTGTTTATTGCCGTTTGAGCCGGCGTTTTTCGAGCCTTTCGGGCTATCGCCGGTTTTTGTCGGTCATCCGGTGTTGGAATCGGGCGCCGACCAAGGCGATCCAGCGCGGTTTCGCGCGCATTTTAACCTCAACACCAGCGCGCGCCCGTTGATGCTGCTGCCGGGCAGCCGGAGCGGTGAACTCAACCGATTATTGCCGGTGTTTCGCGCCACATTGGATCGGCTGCTGGCCGCGCATCCTGATTTAGTGCCGGTGCTGGCCGCCGCTCCTTCCATGGCGGATCGGGTGCAGCGCGATGTCGCCGATTGGCCGGTGCAACCCCTCATCGTGACCGATCCCGCCAGCCGCTATGATGCCTTTGCCGCCAGCGTTGCCGCTTTGACCAAATCGGGCACTTCCACGCTAGAACTCGCGATGGCCAACCTGCCGATGGTGGTCACCTACCGGGTGCATCCGCTAACAGCGGCGATTGCGCAACGTCTGGTGACGGTGGAGTATGCGGCGATTGTCAATTTGCTCGCACAACGCCGTTTGGTGCCGGAATTGATCCAGCAATCCTGCACGCCCGATCAACTGGTTGCTGCGTTAGCGCCGTTGCTGACCGGCGGCGAAGGAGCCGCGCAGCAAGCGGGCTTTGCCGAAATTGTCGCAATGCTCACGCCGCAAACCGGCGAACCACCAAGCTTGGCAGCGGCGCGCGCGGTGTTGGCAGCGTTGTAGGGATCATCAGCTCTTCGGCGCGTAGAAATTGCAATAGCCGTTCGGCGCGACAACGCCTTGCACTTGCATGCATTTCGAGCCGGTCGGGATATAGTTCGCACAATTGGAACATTGCGCGCCGCCCGACCCCGGTTTTGCTTGATAACCGGCTTGCGCCTTGGTGGCCTTACTGCCTGCTTGCGCCGAACCCAGCGCGGCAGCGGTTGCAAGCGACCCCGCTGCTCCTGCCATAATGGCTTTAAGGGCGACGCGACGACCAAACTTGGTGTTATTCATCAGCGATCTCCTGAGATCAGAGCCGGACGACATGATCTGGAACCGCCTTGCGCTCCCAGATCATGCCGAAATCCGTCTTGGTTTTTAGGTGTACCGAACGCGACTACTTCGTGACGATTTGCGGCTCCATGGCAGCGAGTTTGGCGAGCAGGTTGTTTTGCGCGGCCACCGGAATCCGCTGCTCATCCAAAGCGCGGATCATATCCTCGGCGAGCGCGTTGAACGCCGCCTGAGTGACGCCCATATGCTCATGAATAGTATGCATATTCATGTTAAAGGCGCAGCCACCGCCTTCAAGATTGCAAACCTGGCTAACCAAGGCGGCTTTCAGCGCCGGGATGTTGGTATGGGCGAAATAGGGGCTGATCCGCTGGTCGGACAGCACATTGCCAACGAAGCGGTTGATCAAAGCAGTAACGCCCTGATGGCCGCCAAATTGTTGGTAATAGCCGGTCGAGGCTTGCGCGGGGGTGGTGGCCAACGGGGCCAAGGCAAACAAAGCGCCCGCCGCGGCGGTGAACAAGGTGCTGCGGATCATGGTGGTTAAGGTTCGGGTTGTCATCAAGCAAAACTCCTAAGAAACGGGAAAGAGGATTAGGGTTAGAAACTCGCGGTCAGCGACAAATACAGACCATTCGAGTTTTTCGACCCGGCAATGGTGCCGAGCGCCGCATAGGCCGCGGTGATCGAGAGGTTCTTGGTCGGGAAATAGGCAACGAAAGCGTCTTGCCAATTATTGGTGGTGTTCAAGTTAAGCGCACCCGCGACATCGAAATGCGGCATCGCGCGGAACTCATAGCCCACAGCAACCTTGCGATCAGGGAAGTAGGCCACATCAAAAAACGGCTCGGCATGGTAGCCCGATTTGAATCGGCCTGCGGTATTCGTGCCACCAAAACCGAGCAACCCACCATAATTAGAGTTGGTCAGGCGCGCACCAGCACTGACCAGCGTGTAATGGCCGAACAAGCCGTCGATAAAGAGCTTGGTCGCCACGATATAAAAGGTCGTGCCATTCAAATGCGAACCAACGGCCTTCGGCAGCGCTTCGCTGGTGCCGGGAAACGCGCTGGTCACATTGTCATGATAGGACGCGCCCACCGAAACAACCGGGATCAGATTGCCTTGGTCATAAACCGCATTGCCGAACAGACGCACTTTTGCGCTGAAAATATTCTGGCTCAGATTGAAATTCGAGCCCAACCCCAGGCTGGCACCTGGCGTGCCCAAATCAAAATTCTGCCGTGCAACCGACACTTCAACCCGGTTGAACAGGCCAACCGCAGCACCGCCCGCATTCAAGGTGTAGCTGCCGGCAATTAAGTGCGTATAAAAGCCGGTGGCGCCGACTTGATCGTTGGTGTCATACCCGGCAATCATCGCGAACGGGTTGATGCCGCCGCCCGCCACGCCGCTGATCGAGGTCACGCCGCCGGTTGCAAGCAACCCACCTTGCGCGGTCATTGCGTTCTGCGCGAGGGCCGAAGGGGCGAGCGCCAATAGCCCAGCACCAATCAATGCGGTGCTCGCGAACAAGGCGACGCGCCGCTTGGGTTGCCGCGCCGGTTGCGATGGGGTGTCGGTCAGTTTGGTATGTTTCGCCATTGTTAATCTCCTGTTGTGTGCGGATTACGCAGGGCAGGATTGTTCGGATGCAGTGCTGGTAATGAATTATTCAGATTTAGCGCGTATCTTGCTAATGTGATCGATACGCAACACCTCACCATCCGTTCGGCGCCTGCATCTGGATTGCCTCCGGGCCCGTATCCTCATACGATCATGTTTGATGGAATCACCCCGTACCGACCGATGAGAGCGTCAACCGCCCTAACCGACGATGAGCGGTTGCGCACCCTGCTTGACCGCTGTGCCGCGCGCGATGACGGCGCATTGCGAGCCCTCTATGATTTGACAGCGCCGAAATTGCTGGGAATTGGCCTGCGCCTCTTGCGCAACCGCTCCCAGGCCGAAGATGTGGTGCAGGAAACCTTTTTGCAAATCTGGCGCAATGCCAGTCGGTTTGATCGGGCGCGTGGCTCGGCGATGGGCTGGATGGTCGCAATTTTGCGCTATCGCGCGCTCGACCGGCTCGATTCCGAAAAACGCCATACCAGTTCTGATGAATTGCCCGATATCGCGGCTGAATTATCGGTCTCCGTCGAAGATCAATCAGCGTTAACCGCTTGTTTGGGCGGGTTGCCCGAACAATGGCAGCAATCGATCCGGCTCGCTTTCATCGAAGGTTATTCGCACGCCGAAATCGCCGAGCGCACCAACAACCCGTTGGGGACGGTAAAAAGCTGGATTTTGCGCGGTCTCGCCTCTTTACGCCGGTGCCTTGAACAATGAATACCATACCAGAATTTGGCGCGCCCCCAACGCCCGAACAGCGGGCCGGTGAGTATGTACTGGGGCTGATGCGCGGGATGGAACGCGCCCAGTTCGAGACCGAAATGGCGCGCGACCCGGAATTGACCCGCGCCGTCGCGTTCTGGGAGGATAAATTAGCCCCCCTCGCTTTGGATGCCGCAACCGAGACCATGCCCGCCCCGGCGCTCTGGCGCTCGATTGAGGCGGCGATTAAGCCGATGCCGACGCGTCAGGCGGCTGCATCGCCCTGGTTCGCCACATTCTGGAATAATCTGGGCCTGTGGCGCGGGATCGGCGCAATCGCGGTCGCGGCGGCTATCATGCTGACCCTGATCAATCCCTTCGCCCGTCATCCAAGCCGCTTCAGCATGGTCGCCTTGCTCAATCAGGGCACCAAACCGCTCTTTACCGTCGCCTTGCGCACCGATGGCAGCGGCCAGATCCTGCCGCTCACCCATGCCGCACCCCCGGCGGGCAAGGTGTGGGAACTTTGGGCGGTCGCCAAAGGGGCCAGGCCGGTGGCAATCGGGTTTTTGCAATCGGGCCCAACCGCGTTACGCGCCGGTGAAATTCCCCCGCAACTGCTCAAATCCGGCGTGTTGATCGCGGTCACTGTCGAGCAACCGGGCGGCTCGCCCACCGGCACGCCGACCCTGCCGATTGAGTTCGATGGCCCCCTGAGCGTGATTAAAGGCTAATCAAGCCGGATCGACCGGCTGCACCCTGATCGCATCATCCTGAAACCGCACGGTTAAGTGCCGTTCGCTGCGTGCTGTCGCGGCATCGGTGATCGGCGCGCCGTCCGGTGTCGTCACCAACGCGAAACCGCGCGCGAGCACCGATTGATAGGACAGCGATTGCAGTCGCGCCGCCACGCCATCCAGCCTGATTTTCCCCTCGCGGAGTGAAACCCCCATCGGTCGCTCTAGCCGCTGCGCCACCAAAGCCAGCGCGTGGGATTTTTGGCCGAGCAAATGACGTGGATCGCTGATCCGTGCGGCGATTTGCTCCAGCCGATGGCGCTTGGCCTGCGCATAGCGGGGCAGGGCCATAGCAAATCGTTCGCTGCGCTCATCGAGGCGCAGTCGCGCGCTGGCCATCAGGCTTGGCAAATCCGGGAGCTGGGTCGCCGCCCGGTTGAGCCGTAAATGGCTGGCATTCAGCGTGCTGGAGAGCGAGCCCGACAGCCGCGCGCCAAACTGGGCGAGGCTCGCCGCCACGCCCAGCCGGTCCGGCACCGCTAATTCCGCCGCAGCGGTCGGGGTTGGTGCGCGGCGGTCAGCGGCGAAATCGATCAAAGTGGTATCGGTTTCATGGCCCACCGCTGAAATCAGCGGAATCGTGCTCGCGGCGGCGGCGCGCACCACCGCCTCATCGTTAAACGCCATCAAATCTTCGAGCGAGCCGCCACCGCGTGCCACAATCACCACATCCGGTCGCGGGATCGGCCCATGAGCAGCCATATCTGAAAACCCATTGATTGCCGCAGCGATTTGCGCCGCCGCCGCCTCACCCTGCACCGCGACCGGCCATAATATGATCCGGCTCGGAAAGCGTCTGGCGATGGTGGTGCGAATATCCTGGATCACCGCCCCTTGGGCTGAGGAAATCACCCCAATCACCCGTGGCAAAAACGGCAAAGCGCGTTTGCGCGCCTGGGCGAACAGGCCTTCATCATCCAGTTTGAGCCGCAGCGCCTCAATCCGCGCGAGCATCGCCCCTTCACCCGCATAATCGAGCCGCTCGATAATCAGCTGATATTCCGAGCGTTCGGAATAGGCGGTGATTTTGCCGGTCGCGATCACCGCGACGCCATTTTCCGGCTTCAACCCCAACCGGCTGGCATTGCCCTTCCAAATAATCGCCCGAATTTTCGCGGTCTCGTCCTTCAGCGCCAAATAAGTATGGCCGGATGGGTAGGTTTTCATTTCGGTAATTTCGCCGCGCACCCGCACCCGACCAAAATTCGATTCGAGCGTGCGTTTCACCGCCCCGGCCAACTCCGAGACAGTGATTTCCGGCAGGTTGTGCGGGTTGGCAGCGGCAATTTCAGTCATAACCCGACTATGCTAAGCCCGCGCGACGGCGGCAAGCGTTGCGGGCGGATAAGGAGCAAAAATGCGGGTTCTGGTGGTTGGCGGCGGCGCACGCGAAGGCGCTTTGGCATGGAAACTAGCGCAAAGCCCGCTGCTCAGCGCGCTGTTCATCGCCCCCGGCAATCCCGGCACCGCCGCGTTCGGGCAAAATATCGCTATCGCCGCCGATGATATTGCGGGCCTCGTCGCGCTCGCCCGCCTCCACGCGATCGATCTGGTCGTCCCCGGCCCGGAAGCCCCGCTGGCCTTGGGCCTCACCGACGCGCTGGCGGCCATCGGCATTGCCTGTTTCGGGCCGAGCCAAGCGGCAGCACGGCTGGAAAGCTCGAAAATCTTCACCAAACAACTCTGCGCCGATGCCGCGATTCCCACCGCGCCTTGGGCACGATTTACCGATATCGATCAGGCCGTCGCGTATCTACGTGGTCGCCAAGCCCCGATTGTGGTCAAGGCCGATGGCTTAGCGGCGGGCAAGGGCGTGGTGGTCGCGGCCAGCATCGACGAGGCGATCGGCGCCGCAACCGCGATCCTGACCGAGCGCATCCATGGCGCAGCGGGAGCCGAAATCCTGATCGAGGATTGTCTCACCGGTCCCGAGCTCTCCTTCTTCGCTCTCTGCGATGGGCAAACCGCCTTGTTCGCGGGCATCGCCCAGGATCATAAGCGCGTAGGCGAGGGCGATACCGGCCCCAATACCGGCGGGATGGGCGCAATCGCCCCACCCGCTCTGCCCGATGCCGAGGCGCTGATCGCGACGGTCATGGCCCAAATCATTCACCCCACCCTCGCCACCATGACCGCGCGCGGCACCCCGTTCCGCGGGTTTTTGTTCGCCGGCTTGATGCTCACCGCCTCCGGCCCGCAACTCATCGAATATAATGTCCGCTTCGGCGATCCCGAATGCGAAACCCTGCTGCCCTTGATTGTCGATGATTTATTGCCCGTGCTCGCCGCAGGGGCGCGCGGCGCGCTGGATCCCGCCATCCGCCTGACCTGGCACGGCGCAGCGGCAACGGTCATCATGGCCGCCAAAGGATATCCGGGAGCCTATGCGCGCGACCTGCCGATTAATTTGCGCGACGCCGCATCCCTGCCCGACACACTCATTTTCCACGCCGGCACCGCCGAGCAAAACGGCGCCCTATCCGCCCAAGTCGGTCGCGTGCTGGC
>JAJZEG010000109.1 GCA_021828605.1 Pseudomonadota bacterium
CGGCGGTTGTGGTTGCGTACCACGCGGCGCGCGGGGTCCGGGATCAAACATCGAAACCGCGATGATCTCTAAAAACATCGAACGCTAGAGTGTTTCTCAACTGATGAGAAACACTCTAGTAATGTTGTGGCGAGCAATTTCAACAACCTGACTGTAATCGGGCGATTCCAGTCAGGTGGTTATTGCTCTAGGAAAAAACTGGAGCGGGCGATGGGATTCGAACCCACGACCCCAACCTTGGCAAGGTTGTGCTCTACCCCTGAGCTACGCCCGCACACTGGGTGGGATGGCCATACTGCGAGCCGCGCGCGATTGCAAGCGGTCAGATCATCGCCTATTTCACGGGGGCTATCAGCTTAACAGCGGGAGGCGGGCGTGCGGTCGTGGACTTGCGCCCGGCGCATCGCGCATCATCTCCTGACCAACGCGATTGGATTGTCTCATGGAACTGCTCGACGCACATAAATCCCAGCCTGATCACGGCATTATTATCGATGGTGATCAAACCACGTTCATGGCCGACGTGATCGAGGCGTCGCGGCGCATGCCGGTTTTGGTCGATTTTTGGGCGACGTGGTGCGGGCCTTGCAAAACCTTGACGCCGACGCTGGAAAAATTGGTTCGCGCGGCGGGCGGCAAGGTGCGGCTGGTTAAAATCGATGTTGATCGTAATCGCGCCTTGGTGGAACAGCTTTCCGGTTTGGGCTTGCCGTTGCAATCGATCCCGACGGTCGCGGCGTTCTGGCAGGGGCAGATTGCTGATTTATTCCAGGGTGCGCTGCCCGAGAGCGAAATCCGCCGCTTCATCGAGGCGTTGATGAAACTGGCGGGCACTGTGGCGCCCGTGGCGGATTTGATCAGCGAAGCGCGCACGGCGTTCGATGCGGGCGATTTCGAGCAGGCGGCAGGGCTGTTTGAAGCCGCCCTTGAGGAAGACGCCGAGAAGCCCGAAGCCTGGGCTGGGCTCGCGCGCAGTTTCCTGGGCTTGCAGGACGAGACCGCCGCTGAGCATGCGCTGGGCCGGGTGCCCGCCAAACTGGCGGATCATGCCGAAATTACCGGCGCACAATCCGCACTGGCCTTGGCGCGGGAGGGTCATGCGGCGATGGCGGCGCGAGCGAGTTTTGAGCAAAAACTTGCAGCCAATCCCGATGATCACGAAGCGCGCTACGAGCTGGCCACCGCCTTGAATGCGGCAGGGGCGCGCGAGGAAGCGGCTGAGGCGTTGCTCACCATCCTGCGCAAGCAGCGGGGCTGGAATGAGGGAGCTGCACGGCTGCAATTGCTGAAATTATTCGAAAGCTGGGGCCTGGAAGATCCGGTGAGCATTGCCGCGCGGCGTAAATTATCGACGCTGCTGTTTAGCTGATTGGCGTTGGGATGACCGAGGATGATGACGCAACCGCAATCGAACTCCCCGAGATTTTCCCGATCTTTCCGCTGAACGGTGCGTTGTTGCTGCCGCGCGGACGTCTGCCGCTGAATATTTTCGAGCCGCGCTATCTCGCGATGGTCGATGACGCGCTGGGCGCCGGGCGAATGCTGGGCATGATCCAGTCCGATACGCGCAAGCCCGCGACCGGCAATGGTCCTGGGTTGTTTCGGGTGGGGTGTTTGGGCCGGTTATCGGCGTTTAGCGAAACCGATGACGGGCGCTATTTAATCACTTTGACCGGGGTGGTGCGTTTTACCGTGATTGATGAATTGCCGGTCAAGCGCGGCTACCGGCGGATCAGGGCTGAGTTTAGCAGTTTCGCCGATGATTTGCTGCCGCTTGAGAATAGCGAATCGGGCATTGACCGCGACGCGATCATTGCGGCGTTGCATCCCTATTTTGCGGCGGTTGATATTGATGCGAATTGGGAAGCGATCCACACCATGCCCGATGATGATTTGCTCATCACCCTTTCCATGGCCTGCCCATTCAGCCCGCCGGAAAAACAGGCCTTGCTGGAAGCGGATGGCACGATCGCGCGTGCCGAGGTGCTATTGGCTTTGTTGGAAATCAACGCCCATCAGCCGCGCATCTAGTTCTTCGCGATTCGCCACGCTCTAGAATCGTAGCCGTGCCATCGCCAAACTATCCACGAATTCTCCATCGCGCAGCACGTCGCCGCGCAGCGTGCCCTCAACCTCAAAGCCGAACTTGCGGTATAGTCGGATCGCGCCGGTATTGTCCGCATTCACCGTGAGGGCAACCCGCCGCAGGCCGAGCCAATGATCTGCGAGGTCCAGCAATGCCGTCATCAGCGCGCTGCCAACGCCGGATCCGACATGATCATCATGCACGAAAATCAGCATCGAGGCGCAATGCGCGGTGCGCCCGCGCCCCGGCATCAGCATCGTCAAGCCGATCACGATCTGGTCGCGCACCGCGACGATGGTATGGTTATCCGGCCCGAGGCCCCAATTTTCCGCGAAGGCGACGCTCACGAACGGGGTGCGCAGCGTGCCTGCGCGCACGCAAGGCAGGTTCATCAGCGCGGCGATCATCGGTGCATCGTCCGGCTCACGGGCGCGCAGCAGCAATTTTTCCATCATAAGCTTCCCTGACATCGACCAGCTTGGTATCGTCAACTGCGTTACCAAGGAGCGAAACAATGAGCAATTCAGCGATCGAGCCGGTATTGGCCTATATCGACACCCATCTCGATGCGGCACGGGCCCGGTGGTTCGAGTTGCTGCGCATTCCCTCGATCAGCGCGCAGCCCGCGCATAAGGCCGATTGTCTGCGTGCTGCTGCTTATTTGTGTAACCAGCTCGCTGATTTGGGATTCGACGCGCGCCTGTCGGAAACCGCTGGTCTGCCGGGGGTGATTGCCACCCATCATCATGCGGGTGCCAATGCGCCACGGGTGTTGTGGTATGGTCATTACGACGTGCAACCGGCTGATCCGTTTGAATTATGGAATGCGGATCCATTCGATCCGCAACTGATCGATGGGCCGCACGGCAAGCGCGTGGTCGCGCGCGGGGCGGTGGATGATAAGGGGCAGGTGATGATGGTGTTGGAAGCCATCCGGGCTTTGCTTGCCACCAACGGCAATTTGCCGATTAATCTGACGGTTTTGCTCGAAGGCGAGGAAGAATGCGGCAGCCCGTCGCTGGAGGCGATGTTGGAGGCGGAACGCCAGCATCTTGCCGCCGATTTCGTGTTGGTCGCCGATACCAATATGTGGAATATCGACACGCCGGCGATCACCACCTCGCTCCGGGGTTTGGCGGCGGTTGAGCTGGTGGTGCATGGCCCTGATCGGGATTTGCATTCGGGCCTGTTCGGCGGCCCGGCGCTGAACCCGATCAGGGCGCTGACCCAGGTGCTGGGCGCGCTGTTCGATGAGCATGGCAGCATTCGGATACCGGGTTTTTATGATGATATTGTCGAAATACCGCCCGAGATGCTGGAATCCTGGCGTCGCACTGGTTTTGATGATGCCGCTTGGTTACAGGCGATTGGTCTGAGCCGGGCGAGTGGCGAGCGCGGCCTGTCGGTGCTGGAACAGAATTGGGCGCGCCCTACGGCGGAAATCAACGGGATTTTCGGGGGATATCAAGGGGCAGGCAGTAAAACCGTCATCCCGGCGCAGGCCGGGGCGAAACTGACCTTTCGCTTGGTTCCTGGGCAGGATCCGGCAAAAATTGTTGAAGGGTTCAAGCAATTTGTCCATGCGCATCTGCTGGCGGATGCTCGGGCCGAATTTATCGTCGGCGGTGCATCGGCGGGGTTGATGGTGCCGATTGATGCGCCGTATGTGCGCGCAGCACGCGGCGCGTTGGAGGCGGAGTTTGGCGTGCCCCCTGTGCTCGCGGGGTGTGGCGCGTCGATCCCGGTGGTTGAGGCGTTTGAGCGCCAGCTTGGCTTGCGCACCTTGCTGGTTGGGTTTGGGTTGGATGATGATTGCATTCATTCGCCGAACGAAAAATTCGAGATGCGGTGTTTTCATCGGGGTATGCGGGCCGAGGCGCGCATGCTGGCGGCCTTTGGCGGGTGAGTGCGCTGCGCATCAATACCAGGCTGGTCACGCAATATCGCCCGGGCCTCGGCGAGGTGCAGGCGCGGAGCCGCGCCGCCTCACCGCTCGATCCGGTATTTCGCCCCTATGCGCGGCGCCTGCGCCCGGCATGGCCGGATCGGCCCATCGGTAAGCCGCTGGTTTACAGCACCTTGTTCGGCAGTGACTTCTATGAGGATTGCCTTGATCTGACCTTGATGAGTTTGCATCGCTATGGCGGCTATCGGGGTGATGTTTTGTTGCTCACCGACCGACCGGCAGCCGGGTTGCGCCGTCGATTTGGTCCGTATGTTGCAGGCGAATTGACAATCCAGCCCATCGATTACGCTGACCTCGACACCGCGATGTTACAGCGGTTTCGGCTGGCTGAGTTTGGCGTGGCGGCGCAGGGGCCATTTTTGCATTTGGACAGCGATATTCTGGTGCTGGCGCCGATCGCGCCGCTGCTTGCGGCGGCAAGTGCCTCGGATAAATTGCTGATCGCGACCGAAGATCGGTTTTGCCCTGGCTATCACGGCGTCGCCGCGCAGGATTTGCCCGAAGATGGGGTGACCGATTGGTATGGCGTGTGGTTGATGAAACAGCGGGCGAGTGCGATTGCGCAGTTGCGTTTTGCCAATGCCGGTGCGTTTGCCTTTGGCCGCTTGGCACCGTTTGCGGCGTTGTTCGCCGAAGTGCTTGAAATTGGGCTGGCGCAACGCGGCACCCGCTTTGCCCATTTCGGCGATCAGCCGATTTTCAATATTTTGTTGCACGAACAAAATATAGCTGATTTCACCACGCTCGATGCGATGATGGATTATTTGCGTCCGGTCAGTCGCCCATCGCGCGGGCGGTTGATGCATTTCAATTCGATGCAAGGTGGGGCTGCGAAATATCATGCGATGCGCGCATTCCTTGATGCGTGCGCGGTGGCCGATGACTAATGGCTTGGTGGTGCAGCGCCTGATCGGCGCGGCGGGCGGTCCCTTTAGTTTTAACCTGGCACCGGGGGCGGCGATGGCAATTACCGGCCCGTCGGGTGCGGGGAAATCGGTGTTGTTGCGCATGATTGCGGATTTGGATCCGCATCAAGGCACGGTTGCGCTCAATGGCGTTGAGCGTGCAGGCGTGTCTGCGCCGCAATGGCGTTTGCAAGTCGGGTATCTCGCTGCCGAACCGGGCTGGTGGCATGAGCGAGCAGGGGCGCATTTCGCCGATCGGGCGGCGGCGGATGCGCTGATGGCGCGATTGGCGCTGCGCGCCGAATTGCTGGATCAGCCGGTGCATCGGCTATCGACCGGCGAGCGGCTGCGTTTGGCGTTGATCCGCAGCCTGCTGAACGATCCGGCGGTGCTGCTGCTCGATGAGCCAACCGGGGCGCTGGATCCTCATGCCACCACGCTGGTCGAAGCGCTGCTGATCGAGCGGCTGCGCGCGGGCACATCGCTGATTTTGGTCACCCATGATGGCGAACAAGCGACCCGGCTGCGGGCCAGCCATTGGCATCTCGAAGCGGGTCAGCTCAGCGCCGTCGCCGCGCAACCGGCGGAGGCATAATGCATCCGATTTCGCTCACGCCGGTTGATTTATTGATCGCGGCCTCGTTGGTTTTGCTCGATGCGGTGGTGTCGATCTGGCTTGGATTGCGTTTGCATCGCCAGATTCTGGTCGCGGCGATCCGCTGCACGGTGCAGCTTTTGCTGGTGGGGTATTTGCTGCGCTGGGTGTTTCATATCGATCAACCGCTGATTACGCTGGGGTTGATTGTGCTCATGGTGGCGATTGCCGGGCGGGAAGTGGCGGCGCGACCCGAGCAGAAGCTGGTCCGCTATGGCAACCAGATTGCCGGATTATCGGCGGTGGCGCTGGCGACATTTGTGACCGCCAGTTTCGCCCTCGCAACCGCTTTGCGCCCGCATCCGTGGTTTGCGGCGCGCTACGCCATCCCGCTCGCGGGAATCATGCTGGGCAATGCGCTTAATGCTGCCTCGCTCTCGCTGGATGCGCTGTTATCGGGGGTGTTGCGCGAGCGCGCGGCCATTGAGGCGCAGTTGGCGCTGGGGGTGCGGTTCCGCGACGCGACCAAGCCGTTGATTCGCAATGCGGTGCGGCGCGGCCTGCTGCCGGTGATTAATGTGATGTCGGCGGCGGGTATCGTGACCTTGCCGGGCATTATGACCGGCCAGATTCTTGCCGGATTATCGCCGATTGAGGCGGTTAAATATCAGATTTTGCTGATGTTTTTATTGGCGGGCGCGAATGGGATCGCGGCTGTTGGTGCGGCCTATTTCGCCATGGCGCGCCTGACCGATGCGCGCGAGCGACTGCGCATTGATTTTCTCTCCTGAGAAAACACTTTGCATCACAAAGTAGTTTGTGACTATAGTGCAATCCTCATAGGAGGACGCAATGACCATTTCCCGCCCGGAAGCCGAGCAATCTCTCGCCGCCATCCAAGCGGCCCATCAGGAAAGTCGTCACCGCAGCGCCTATCGGCGAGCCGCCCCCTATATTTTTGGCTGGGGAATTGTTTGGGCGCTAGGCTATTTGGGCATGACCGTCCTGCCGATTGGCACGGCCAACATCGTTTGGTTGGTTCTAATTTGTGCGATGATCGGCTTCAGTGCGGTGGTGATGCGCCGACAATCGGCGTCGAAACTAAGCTGGGGGCGCATCGCGCTGTATTTGGTTGTGCCGACAGTGGCCTTGATTATTGTGGTCAACCTGATTGTGAATGGTTTTTCAATCCATAACCGAACCGATATTTCGGCATTGTTTGTTTTTGTGGTGGCCGCTGGCTATGCCATCAGCGGACTGAAATATGGCCGGTGGTATGGTCAGCTTGGGCTGGGCATCGCGCTAATCACCGCACTGGGCCTGTGGCTGCTGCCGCCCGGTTGGAAATTCGACATTTTTTATCTCGATGCCGCCTGTCTGTTGCTGGCCGGTTTTTGGTTCCGGCGCGCTTGATCGATGGCTGATTTTGCCGGACCGCCGGACGAGACGATCCACCAAATCGTGCGTCTGAAAATAATGGCGGCCTTGGCCGCTTTGCGCGAACCAGAGATGCTGGAATTTATCCGCCTGCGCGCGATTATTGGCGCGAGTGATGGCAATTTGGCGTCGCATTTGAATACGCTGGAATCGGCGGGTTACATTGTTACCCATAAAGATTTTGTCGGTAAAAAGCCGCGCACGCGGATCGCGGTAACCGCCATCGGGCGGGCGGCTCTGGCGCGTCATACAGGCTATCTGCGCGCCATCCTTGATGGCAGCGTGCTTGATGCTAAGGTGGTTAGCGATGCGGAAGATGCTGTTGAGCATCCGTGAGCCGATGACCGAGGTGACGCATAATGAAACATAACGATTTCCCTGTCGATTTTAACCGCCTCAACGGGCTTGCCGATGCTATTTTTGCGGTGGCGATGACGTTTCTGGCGTTTAGCGTGCATGTACCGCCGCATCTGACAGCAGCGACGCCGATGGTGCTCACTCAGCAATTTTTCAATGTCATTATCGGGTTTTTTGTCACCGGGCGATATTGGATCAATCATAATCGGCTGCATAAATTGATCATCCACGGCAACGAAACCTTGGTGATGCTCGATCTGTTGCTGCTGTTCGGCATTGTCATGATCCCGGTCAGTCTGCGCCTTTATGATGATCTGCCATTCGGTTTTGTTGGTATCACGTTATATTCGTCAACATTCATTTTCGTTGGTCTGATGAACGCTGTCGTTTATGTCTATGCGCTACGCCATCCGCAATTTCTGCGCGATGAAAACACCAAGGACAAGGTGCATCTCGCCCTCAAGCTGCTCATTCTACCTATGGTGATTTATCTCAGCCCGATCATGATTGCTGTCTGGCAGCCGATCTATGCCCCCACGGCCTGGTGGCTGATGTTTGCTGTGCCCGCAATCAATCGGCGCCTGTTTCCGGCTTCCCGCTTTCTGTCACAGAAGGTGATGTCATGACCCCACTCTGGCTCCAGCCCTCGCTACCGACCGCGATATTTTGGCTAGCCTATGCAATTTGTTTTTTACCCGAAATGATCGGATCATTTTTCCAAACCTCCAGTCAGCAGGATCGTTCTCATGATCGCCGATCCTATCCGATTCTGGTCATTGGCATCATCGTCAGTGTTGTTATTGGTTTCAATCTGGCGGTGCGGTTGCCCACCGCGATCATCATCGATCATCCGGCCACCATGCTCATCCTCGGCAGCGCCTTGATTGTGGCCGGTGCGCTGTTTCGCTGGTATGCGATCCGCGTTCTCGGACGGTTTTTTACCCGCGATGTCGCGATTCGTGTCGATCACCAGATCATTCGCGCCGGCCCCTATCGGGTGCTGCGTCATCCATCCTATGCGGGCGGGTTGCTCAGCATGTTTGGTGTGGCTGTCGCGCTCGATAACGGGCCCGCTTTCCTGGTGATCATGGCGGTTAATCTGCTGCTGTACGGCTACCGGATCAGCGTCGAGGAGGCGGCACTCACCGCGCAATTCGGCACGGACTATCAGGATTATTGCCGCACCACCAAACGGATTATCCCTTTCATTTTCTGACCGGTGCGCTTGCCGCCAGGGTCCAGCCAAGGGTCATGAACACCCAGCCCGCCGTTGACAGGGTGAACAGGCTGCTCGTCGAGGCGATCGGCCACAGAATAACCGCGCTTGCCACCACCAGCATGATCTGACGCGGGTCATTGTTCCCCGCTTGCAGGCCGCGCAGCATTCGTGTCAGCCAAAAGCCGACCATGACTAGAAAAATCAAAAAGCCGGGAATTCCCGCCGAGGTCGCGATTTGCAGATAGTAATTATGCGGATGAATATTGCAGCCGCGCAACCCGCCATTATCGGCGTTGGCAATCCCCAAGGCGGGGAAGCCGTGAAAATAAAGCGGGTTCGAGCAAAAATCGCGAAATCCGTCAAAGCCAAAGCCAAGCCAGGGATGCGAGGCGATCATCACTGCGGCGCGGGTATAAAGCTGGCCGTAAGGGCTGCGCGGAAAATGCGACATTTGCGCGGTGAATTTCAGCACCAGCTTGGCGTAGGTCGGCGGGGAAATTTCAGGTAACGCGATCAAGGCGATAATGCCAATCATCAACGCCAAGGCAAAGGGAATGCGTAAGCGTTTGACCATCAAGGCACTCAGACAAAGGCCGAATAACATCAACAGATTGGGCATGCGCTGGCCGATTAAAATCATGGTCAGCACCAGAAAAACCAACAAAACGGCCCCCCCGATCCGGGCTCGCCAATGCGGCTTTTGGATCAGACTGACCACCAGCGGCATCAGGCCGGTGAAAAACACCAAGAGAAATTGCGGCCCGGCACGCGGCTTGAAAAACGGGCCGGTCAATGATCCATCGGGCCAGCGCGGATCGCCCAGAATATTATGGCCAAACAGATATTGTTGCCAAGATTCCAGCACCAGCCAGGCTGCGGCAATCGCCACACTGATCCCGAGCCAGGTGCGCGATTTTTCGTCGCTCAGCACCCAGGATTCCAAAGCGGCGGCGAAGATGAATAGCCGGATCAGCACCACAGCTTCGAGGCTGGAATGGGTTTTGCCGCTCAGGATCGAGCTGACCAAAATCAACAACCATAACAAAAATGCCAGACGCACCCAGGGTTTTTCGGTCCAGCGCCAATCGCTTGTGATCGCGCTATGCAGCAAAAACAACAAAGCGGTGAGCGAGAGCAGGGCGTCGGCAATCGCGCGGCCATAGAAAAAAAACGCGGGCAGCAGCAGCACAAAAGCGAGTGCAGCGGTGCGGAGCTTGGGAGCGATAAGGTTCATTCGATGGAGCGCCCGCTGATCAGAAGGTTGCCGAGGTGAGCTGACCGGCTTGCAGGCGCCAGACCCGGTCGAGCTGTTCAACGCCGGTGAGGCGGTGGGTGATCAGCAGCAGGCTGCGGCCTTGGCTGGTCGCGTTCAACGTGGTCATGAAGGCGCGCTCGGTGGCCGGATCAAGCCCGGCGCAGGGTTCGTCGAGAATTAAAATCGGCGCGGTGCTGAGCAAGGTGCGCGCCAAAGCGAGGCGTCGTCCTTCGCCGCCGGAAAATTGTGCGCCTTGCTCGCCAACCCAAGCATCAAGCTGATCAGGCAGATTATGCACCATGTCGGCGAGCCGCGCCGCTTCGAGGGCGGTCCATAATTCGGCGTCGGTCGCATCGGGTCGGGTTAGGCGCAAATTATTGCGCACGGTATCGGCGAATAAATGGGTGGATTGCGCCAAATAGGCGATGCGGGTGCGCACATCGGTAGCCCGCAACTGCGATAAATCAACACCGCCTAACAACACGCTCCCGCTTTGGGGTGCGGCGAGCTTCAAGGCGAGTGCGGCGAGGGTTGATTTACCAACGCCGGATGGGCCCAGCACCGCGATGCGCGCGCCTGCGGGGAGTTGCAGCGACAAATGATCGAACACTATCGGTCGATCAGGCGCCCAGCGAAATTGCACCTCATCAAACCGCAGCGCCGTGGCGCTCGGCAATGCGGTTGGGGTGATCGGGTCAGGCACGCGCGCTTGCGCTTGCGCCGCCTCAATCACGCGCTCCGCCGCAGCACTGGCGACACCGGCCAACACCCCAGCGCGCGGCATGCCCCCAATGGCCTCAAAGGCGGCGATCACCACGAACACCGCGATCAATGCCGCAATCGGTGCGCGCGGGCTGGCGATCACTAACACGACCAGCAACGCGGCTTGCGCGGCCAGAAACGCCAGCGACTGCAGCACCGCACCGCGCGCCGCTAAATCGCGCTCGGCGCTGAACAGCCCGGCTTCCTTCGCTTGGATATTCGCCAACATCCGGCCTTCGGCGCCAAACACCTTGATCTCGCGCAAGCCGGTCAGCGCATCGAGCACAGCAACCCGCAGGGCGGAAGCGGCCTGGGTTTGCGCGATAGAGGCGCCACGCGCCGCCCGCATCGCGCGCAGCGGGAGCATCAGCGCAATCACCATGAACAAGACCAGCACGCCAATCGCGGCCACAACACTATCGCGGCCAACCAGCCATGCGATGATCGGGATCAGCATCAGCGCCGACAGGCCGGGCACCAGGATGCGCACATAAATCCCATCCAAACTATCGATATCGGTGATCAGTCGCGAGAGTAAATCGCCTGCCCGCCCGAGGCCAAGCCCGCCTGCACCGCTCCGCCCGATGCCGCGCAGGAACCATAGGCGCAGTGCCGCCAGCGCGCGGAATGTCGCATCATGCGTGGCCAGACGGTCTAAATAACGCAGCACCACCCGCGCGCCACCCAGGATCGACAGGCTGAGCGGCACCACCAAAACACTGCCGAGGATCGCCGCGCCGATAAACCGCGCCGATTGCGCCATCAGCGCGATGGCAACGCCGAGGGCGGCGAGCGCGATCACCGCGCCGATGATTAAAGCCGGAGCCTGCCGGCGCCAGAGGACCAGAATTTGCACCAAAGGACGGTATCGCGGCACGGGCTGGGGTTTCATAATACGCTATCGAGCCGAGGTTCGGTGCGCGCCCCCAAATCGAGCTTTCGCCCGGTGAACGCATGGGCAAAGGCAGCATGGGTCGCAAGGATCACGGTGCGGCCCAGCGTGAGGCGGCGCAGCGCGTCCAGCACATCGCGCTCGGTCGCGGGATCGAGCTGGGCCGTCGGCTCGTCAAGTAACAAAAGTTGGGCGTCTTTGAGGAAGGCGCGGGCAATCGCGATGCGTTGGGCCTGGCCGCCGGAAACGCCAAAGCCGCCATCGCCGATCACGGTGTCGAGCCGGTCGGGCAAACTATCGGTATAGCTGGTCACATGGGCGCGTTCGGCAGCGCGTTGCACCGCCTCATCGCTCGCCTCGGGCTGACCCAGGCGAATATTCTCGGCTATTGAGCCCGCGAACAAAAACGGCTTCTGACTAATGAGCGCCGTCATTCTTGCCAAGGCGGCGGGCACGATCGACTCGATGGGCGCACCGTTAAGGGTAATCCGGCCTGACTGCGCGCGCGCATTGCCCAGCAGCAATTCGATAATCGTGGATTTCCCCGAACCAGAGGGGCCGACCAGCATCATGGTTTCGCCCGCAGGCAGCTTGAAGTTCAGATGTTGGAACACCGGGCCGCGCGCATCATTCCAGGTAAATCCAACATCCTCGAACGCGATGGCGACACCTTGCGCCGCCACGGTTCGGATCGGTGGCGCCGCGCCCAGGGGTGGGCCTGGCGGTTGTGGTTCGGGCAAGCGCGCGAGGTCCTCGGCGGCGGCCTGGGCGGCCATGCGGTCTTGATAAACCGCACTGAAACTGCGGAACGGCGCAAAAAATTCAGGCACCAGCAGCAAGGCGAACAAGGCGGTCGGGGCCAGCGTCAAATGACCCGCCCGCAGCAAGGGTGCAAAGCGGAGGGCAATGCCAATCAGCGCTGCCGCCGCCGCCAAATCGAGCGCGGTTGATGACAGAAACGCGACGCGCAACACCCGCATGGTGCGGTGGCGCAATTCATCGGCGGCATCACCCAGCGCGACCGCCTCCGCTTCGGCCCGACCCGCCAAAATAATGGTGCCAATGCCGCGCACCCGATCAATGAAGCGGGTTTGCAACCGGGTCAGCGCGGTGAATTGGCGACGCGAGGCGCCCGCAGCGCCGATGCCCGCGAGCCCCATCGCGATCGGCACCAACAGGCCGGTCACCGCAAAAATCAACGCCGTGCGCCAATCCACCAGGAGCGCCGCGATAAGGACCAATATCGGGCTGATCAGAATGAGCGTGGCAGCGGAAATCCAGCGCCCGAACAACCCATCCAACACCTCAATCCGATCAACCACCACACTGGTCAATTCCGCCGAATGCCAGTGCCGTAAACGTCCCGCGCCGAGGCCAAACAGGCGGCTGATCACATCACCGCGCAATCGGCGGCGCGCGACGATTCCCAGCGATTTGGCGAGCCGCTCCTGGATCAGGATCAAACCGGCGCGCGCGAGTGCGGCAAGAATAAACCCGACGATGGCCGGGATGATCAAAGCCGATCCCGGTATAATCAGGGCCGCGAGAATTAATGAGGCACAATAGATTTGCCCAATCGCGCACGCGGTTTGCGCCAGCCCCACCGCAATCGCCGCAACGGCGCGGCGCCGCCCGGCGGCGATTTCGTGCCGGAGCCAGGATTTGGCCGCGTTGGTTTCTGCGTTGTCACTCTGAGCCATGGTCTCTCCATATAAACTTCCTCGGCAAAACCCAAGCCCTCTCCCCCTCTCTCCCCCCTGGGACGCTGTGACGCAAAGTCCCGGATACAACCAGAAGCCGCAGAACATATCAGGGCCAATAAGTGCGAATTCGAAACGATTTTGAACAAAGCGTGATTCTGCCCCGGGGCTGTGGCGGGGCTGTGGCGGGGCTGTGGTGGGGGCTGTGGCAGGGATACTGACCGGTAATCGGCGACGGGACGCTGGACGCGGGTGCCATCGTGCCGCATGAGGCGGCGTCGGACTGGAAACGGGATACCATCATGATTATCGCCCGCACGATTGAGAGCTTAAATACGGCTTGTGCCACACTGGGGCCGTTGGCGCTGGTGCCAACAATGGGCGCGCTGCATGCGGGCCATTTGTCGTTGGTGGCGGCGGCGCGCGAGTCAGGACGGCCGGTTGCGGTGTCGATTTTCGTCAATCCATTGCAATTCGGGCCGAATGAGGATTTTGCCCGCTACCCGCGCGACGAGGCGGCGGATTTGGCGCTGCTGCGCGACGCCGGGTGTGCGCTGGCTTGGCTACCCGATTTGGCGGCGATGTATCCGCCGGGCGATGCCACCGTGATCGAGGTGGCCGGACCCGCGCAACGCTGGGAAGGCGCCGCGCGACCCGGGCATTTTCGCGGGGTCGCGACGGTGGTGGCAAAATTATTTGGCCAAACCCGACCCGAGCGGGCGTATTTTGGCGAGAAGGATTGGCAGCAAGTGCAAGTCGTCAGTCGGATGGTGCGTGATTTGGCGCTACCGGTGATGATTATCACCGTGCCGACGATGCGTGATGCGGATGGCTTGGCTTTGTCATCGCGCAACCGGTATCTGGCCGCCGAGGCGCGCAGCCGGGCCGCGATGCTTCCCGCCACGATGCGCGACCTACAGGCCGAAATCCAAGCGGGCAACCTCGATGACACCGCGACGGCAGAAGCAGTTGAGCAGGCGCAAGCGCGGCTGCGCGATCATGGATTTAGCGTTGATTATTTGGCGTTGGTCGATGCGCACTCCTTGGAACCCGTCGCGCGCGCAACGCCCGCCAGCCGATTGCTGGTGGCGGCCCGGCTCGCCTCGGTGCGGTTGCTCGATACCCTGCCGATCCGAGTAGAATAATCGGCGCGCTTCATCAAAAATTCATTTTTCACGGCGATACTCTGCTCATCGAAACAGAAATGAGGTCGCAAAATGCGGCAAAATGAATGAGCCGATGATTGAGAATGGCTGTGCCCGAATGATGAACGACGTAACCCCTGATCGAGCCGCCCGTGCTGATGCCGCCCTTAAAGCGCAGGATCCCCGGCTGCTGATCCATGATGCTGATGCGCATGACGCTGCTGCGGTGGATGAAGGCGATCCGCGTGATCCAGGCAATACAATGCGGCAGCTGGCCGCCCTACGGCGACTGGAAGCGACGGACCGCCGACGGCTGGCGGTGCGCCTGGACAACGCCATTCAAGAACATGGCTTTGCCCTGCGCTATGCACCGCGATTGGCGATGCTCGCCGATGATCCTGATTACCACACGGCATTCGATGAAGCAGATCAAGCGCGTTCGCACCATAGTGCGTTGCAGGGGGGTGCGTTGCAGGGGGGTGCGTTGCAGGGCGGAGCGGAGCGGGGGGGGTCGGAGCGGGGTCGCGGGGGCGCTGGTCGGTTGCACAGCACCCAAGGCCGGACCGATCGATTTGGTCATCCGCGTTTTGCGGCACCGTCAAAAATGCAGCGTCCCGGATCGGATCGGTTCCCCGCTGGAGCGGCGGAAATCCGTGCCCGGATGTCCGGGGCTGAGCTGATTATCGGGGTGCCGCATCGGCGCCGCGGGGTGGTTCCGGTCGAGACCTATTTACGCTCGGTCAAACGCGCCCCGGTTATTGCCTCGGTGTTGGCCGAGGGGCTGGCTGCGGCGCTTGACGAGACAGCGCGCTGGCCAGCGGAGTGGAGTTTGAGCGTGGTGGTGCCGCCGCGTCTTGCCGATTTACTGGCCTTGCGCAAAGCCCTCGCGGGCTTGGTGCATGATCAGACGCGGCGCGTCGCGCTCGCACTCGATGAGGCGATGTTGATCAATGGCGGGTTGGACGCGCTTGATGCGCTCGATGCGTTGCGCAGCGACGGATTTGGTCTGATCCTTGATCGGTTTGGCGAGCGTTTTGGCAGTTTGGCGCTGATGCGCAGCCTGCCCTTGACCGGGGTCAAGCTGGACCGAACATTGCTGCATGGTGAACCGGGTCAGCGCCAGTCCAGTATGGTTTTGGCTGAAGCCTGCGTCGCCATCGGCCATGATCTGGGTTTGACCATCATTGCCGGTGGGGTTGAGTCAGAGTCTGATTTTTCGCTGGTTCGACGATTGGGCACTGATGCTGTGCAAGGTAATTGGGTCGGTGCCGCGCTCGATGCCGCCGCAATGAGCAAATCAGTTCGTGGTGCGGCGCAAGCCTCTTGAGGCAATAATGCTCTGATCGGGTTCGTTTGTGCGGCACTCGGAAATGCTTGCCAAGAGCGACGATTCGGGCCATGCCCCAAGGGTGAATAATCTGAATATCGCCGACGAAGCTGCGCGTGAGGCAATTTTGACCTTGTGTCATGCGCGGGGTGCCGCAAAATCGATTTGCCCGACCGAGGCCGCACGTTTGCTGTCCGGCGACAAGCGTGATGCCTCCTGGCAGGCGGTTTTGCCGCGAGTCAGGCGGGCTGCGTTGCAATTGGCAGAGGCCGGTATCATCGATATTTTACGCAAGGGAAAACCAATTGCGCCGGAAGCCGCCCATGGCGTGGTGCGGCTAAGGTTGCGTGCCGAAACCGACGAAACCGGAGGAACAGGCTGATGAGTGTAGGTTTTTTGCCGCTAATTTTAAGCGTGGTGTTCCCGCTCTGTGGCACGGTCGGCGCGAAAGGCGTGCCCGCACCGGGGATTGTTGATTTCACGCATCTGACCCTGCCGACCTCGCCCAACAAAGCGTTGGCAGCCCCGGCTGCTTTTATGCCCAAGCCCAATTTGGTCACGCCGACCTATTCAATGCCGCCGGCTCAACTGTTCGATGCTGTGCGCACCACCCTGCTCGCGCAGCCTGATACCTATGCGCTCGATAACCATCCGGGGCATTTACAAGCGGCTTTCGTCGCGCGCACCCCACGGGCGAATTTCCCCGACATTATCGAAATCGCCGTGCAGCCAGACGCGCAAGGGGGCGCGCATTTGGTGATGTATTCCCATTCGATTTACGGCCAGTCCGATTTTGGCGCCAATTTGGCGCGGCTGAAAATCTGGCTCGCCGCCATCGGCGCCAAAGTGCAAACGCCGTAACGGACACGCGCAAGTTTCTAGCCTGTTGCCCTAGGAGCCTAAACTCTTGATCGGCGCTCACCCTATCGGTATTTTTGGTCATCGGGGCGCGCGCGGCCTGGCACCGGAAAACAGCCTGCCGGGCTTTGTCCTGGCTCATGATTTGGCGCTGACCGGCGTGGAGTTTGACATCGCCCTCAGCGCGGATGGGGCGGTCCTGGTCCATCATGATCCGCAACTCAACACCGAAATAACCCGCGATGGTGCCGGTCAATATTTGAGCGAGCCTGGTCCGCTGATTCGCGATCTGACCGCTGACGCGCTGGCCGCTTTTGATATTGGGCGGGCGCAACCCGGCTCGGCTTACGCGGCCCGCTACCCAACCCAACGCGCGCTCGATGGGGTGGGAATCCCCACTCTGGATCAAGCGTTGGGTGCGCTGGGTCAGCTCGATTTATTGTTGGAAATCAAAACATTCCCTGATCGACCGGCACTGACCGCTGCACCTTCGCTGATGGTGGCGGCGGTGATTGCGGTGCTGCGCCGCCATCAGGCGATCGAGCGAACAATTTTATTCGCGTTCGACTGGCAGGTGCTGCGGATCGCGGCGACGCTGGAACCCAGCTTACGGCGCTGCTGCCTGACCGCCCCCGACACCACGACGCCGGTTAACCCGGCCGGGGGGCGGCTTTGGCTGGATGGCATGGATTTAAGCGCGTTCGACGGCCAACTGGCCCGGGCTGTGGCCGCGACCGGGGCTTGCGCGTGGGCGCCGTTGCACAGCACGCTTGATCGGGGCGCGTGTGAGTTGGCGCAGTCGCTCGGCCTCGCGGTCATACCGTGGACCGTCAATCTCGCGTCCGATATCGAAGCCATGATCGCGCTCGGGGTCGATGCGCTGATTTCCGACTATCCCGACCAGGCGCTTGCCGCGATGCGGCGCAAAGGACGCGATCTGGCTGCCCCGGGGTTCGTCGCTGCCTTGCGGCACCAGAGCTGAATCCCAGAAATTGGCGCGTCGGGCGGCGCGGCCCAGAAAATCACGCATCGCCGGCGCGCCCCAGGCGCCAGCGCCGATCAACGCATCAATGGGTGCGAATAATTCATGGGCGTGCGCGAGGCTGCCGCAGGCAAATTCATGAAATTGCCGGGGTTTGAGCGCATACAACACGCGGATATCGCGCACCGGCAACACCAGCGCACGGGTCGGTGTCTCGTCGAGCAGACCGGTCGCTTGCCAGCGCAGCGTATTTTCAGCGCCGGGAACCGGACTGAGCAGCCAAGCCAAGGGGCAGGTGATCAACAGCGAATGCAGGCTGGGCGCGTAGCGTGAGCGTTTATCGAGCAGGTTTTGCAGGCCGCCGCAAATCTCAACGGCGAACAAGTCAACATAAGGGTCGTTGGCGTCACCGCCGAACCACAGCCATAGCCCATCGGGCACGGTGCGCATCCGCCCGGAGCCCGGAATTTTTAGGAGCGGCGATTCCGGGTCGGCTTCGCTGCACGGACGGGCTTTGAGCCACGCGCCGGAGGCACCAAAATCAGCGTTTTCGAGGCCCGGGGGTGTTTGCGGCCATGCACGCATGGCGTGCCGAAAAAATGCGTCGAGACTGAGAAAACCTGTCATTTTTGTATCCATCCGCTCGATTTGAGACAAATAACACTACCTTAAGTAGTATTCTATCTTTACCAGCGTTTGGCAAGAGGTTTTGCAGCGGGGATTTGGAATATTACCCAGGCTTAACAACGGGCGATGATGATCCGCATGGGTGGATTTTCTGTGCGGGATCGGTCACAGCATTCGGGAACAGGTGAGCCAGACATCAACAAAGGTAACGACGGTAATGGAGCGACAGACTGAGCAAACCGAGCCTAACGGTGTTAATCCGCGCGCCAGTAACGGCGGGGCGCGCAAATTTATCATTCTAGCCGCCTTGTTGCTGGTGCTGGCTTTGGCCGGATTAGTTTATTGGCTGCATGCTCGGCATTTTGTAACCTCAACCGATGCCGAAATTGGCGGGCCGATCCACCCGATTGCGCCGCGCATTGCGGGCCGGGTGCTGGTGGTTTTGGTGCATCAAAATCAGCATGTGGCCCGGGGTCAAGTGCTGGTCCGGCTCGACCCCGCGCATCAGCAAACCGCCTTGGCGCGCACCAAGGCGCAACTGCGCGAGGCAACGGCCCAAATTGCAGTGCGCCAAGCCGGGCTTGCCGGTGCTGGAGCACAGGTCAAGGTCGCGCGCGCTGATTTGCTCAAAGCCAAGCAGGATTTGGCCCGCTATGCGAGCATCAACCCGCAAGCCGTCACCCGTGCGGATCGCGATAACGCCACCGCCGCCGCGCGCGGCGCAGAAGCCCGGCTGGATGCCGCAAAGGCGCAAGTCGCCAGTGCCAAAGCAGCGCTTCAGGCCGCCCAAGCGCAAGCCCAGGCCGCGAAAGTGGCCGTGGCCACCGCCACGCTGCAACGCGGCTACACCATTATCCGCGCGCCGAGCGCCGGCTATATCGCCCACCGCACCGTGCGGCGAGGCAATATCGTCGCACCTGGCACCGGGCTGATGGCGCTGGTCGGGGATCGGATTTGGGTCACCGCTAATTTCAAGGAAACCCAACTCAGCCGCATCCATCCGGGTCTGCCCGCGCGCATTACCATCGATGCGGTGCCGGGCGTGTCGTTTCACGCCCAGGTCGCCTCGATCCAGCATGGCACCGGCTCGGTATTTTCGCTGCTGCCCGCTGAAAACGCCACCGGCAATTACGTGAAAATCGTGCAGCGTGTGCCGGTGCGCTTGGTTTTCACGGATCGGCGGGTGGCGAAATATCTGATCGCCCCTGGCATGTCGGTCGAGGTGTCAATCAGAGCCAGCGGCCATTAAGGCGGCCATGAACCTGCTCTATGCCACCAAACCCAATTTGCCGCGCTCGGCGGCGGGGCCGTTCAACCCGTGGTTCATTGTGGCGATCATTGCGATTGCGCCGTTCATGGAGGTGCTGGATACCACCATCGCCAATGTCGCTTTAACCCATATCGCCGGGTCGCTGGCGGTCAGTCCCGAGGAGAGCACCTGGGTGCTCACCTCCTATTTGGTGTCCAACAGCATCATTCTACCGATTACCGGCTGGTTGCAGGGTGTGGTCGGGCGTAAGCGATTATTCCTGATTTGCGTGGCTTTGTTCACCGCAAGCTCGGTGCTGTGCGCGTTTTCCTCCTCGCTCTCGATGTTGATCATCGCCCGTATTTTGCAGGGTCTCGGCGGCGGCGGATTACAGCCGGTCACCCAATCGATGTTCGCCGATACCTTCCCGCAGGAAAAACGCGCCCAGGTCTTTGCCGTCTATGGGCTGGTGATCATTGTCGCTCCCGCGACCGGACCGCTGCTGGGCGGCTGGATCACCGATCATTTATCCTGGCATTGGGTGTTTTTGATTAATTTGCCCATCGGCTTGATCGCCTTCGCGCTGATCACTACCTTTGTCGACGAGCCGGTGATTTTGGTGCGCGAACGGCTTGATCGGCTTAAGCGTGGCCTGAAATTTGACTATGTCGGGCTGGTGTTGGTGGCGCTGGGTTTTGGCGCGTTGCAAATTTTCCTCGATAAATATTCGCTCGATGATGGTTTCTCCAGCCCGCTGATTCGCATTTTGTTCGTGGTGTGGAGTGTATCCTTGGTAACATTGGCTGTTTGGGAATGGGATCATCCCGAGCCGGTGATGAATGTCCGGCTATTTCGCTATCGTAATTTCGCGGTGTCGTGCATTTTGATGTTTGTGATCGGCTTCATCCTACTCAGCACCACGCAATTATTACCGCAACTGACCCAGGTGTTGCTCGGCTATTCTGCGCAAACCTCGGGTTTTGCCCTGGCCTTGGGCGGCATGGCCACCATCGGCTTAATGCCGGTGGCGGGCATCGTCACCGGACGTTATGTTTCGGCGCGGATTTTGCTCATTGGCGGCCTGATTGAGACCGGCATGGCCCTGATCATCCAGTCCCATTTGGCGCCTGACGCCTCGTTCGGTATTATCTCGACCGACCGGGTCTTGCAGGTTTTGGCGCTACCCTTTTTGTTTGTCCCGGTCTCGGCGCTCTCTTATGTCGGCCTGCCGCCCGAACGCAGCGCCGATGCCTCGGCGATTATCAATCAGGTGCGCAATATCGGCGGCAGTATCGGCATTTCGTTCGTCACCACCATGCTCGCCTTTCGCACCCAGTTTCATCATGCGCGGCTTGCGGAGCAGATCACCGCTTATGGCAGTCTTCATGGCCAAACTCTTTCCCATATCGCTGCTACCGTGCAACAACAGGCGCAGTTCATGAGTTATCTGGATATGTTTCATCTGCTGGGCGTTGGCGCGCTGCTGGTTTGGCCCCTTGCGCTGCTGCTCGCCGCACCGCCGAAATCGGCCGGAAAAGGAGTTGTTTATGAAGTTTAGCGGTCGAACAGCAGTTCAAACCCGGCGCCTGATCCCCGGTGGGGTCGGCGCCCTTGCTTTGCTCAGCGGGCTCGCCGGCTGCACAGTGGGGCCGAATTTCCACCCGCCACGCCCGAATCTCCCCGCGTCGTTCAAGCCAGCGGGCCGATCAGCCCCGGTCCGCAATCAGGTTTCCAATGCGGCAATCGATGTCGCCTGGTGGCGGCGTTTTCACGACCCGGTATTGAGTGCCTTGGAAGCCGATGCCGTGCAGCAAAGTTTGGATGTGCAAATCGCCACCCAGCGTTTGGCCGAGGCGCGCGCCCAGGCCGAGATCGAAGGGGCCAATTTATACCCGTCGCTCAATTTTGCCGGCTCATTCACCCGCGAAAAACCCAGCAATAAAGGCGTCTTCACCGCACTGGGCGGTGGGGCGAATACCGGAACCTCGACCAATGCCGGGCGCACCGCCAATGGCTCAAGCACCTCAATCGGCGGCGGCGGGATCCCTGGGGCGGGCATTCAGCCGTTCAATTTGATGCAATATGGCTTCTCCTCGGTGTTTGATTTCGATTTATGGGGCAAAAACCGCCGCACCCGCGAGGCGGCCCTCGCCGCCGTGACCGCGTCGGCCGATGCGCGCCGGGCGGTGCTGCTGAATATCGAAGCCGAAATCGCCCAGGATTATATCGCCCTGCGCGCTGACCAAACATTGCTCGGCATCGCCCAAAGCAATTTGCGCACCGCCAATCATTTAACCAAGCTCACCCATGAGCGCGCGCAGGCCGGGCTCGCCAATGCGCTGGAAGTGGCCGACTCAGAGGCCCAAGCGGCCTCGGTGACCGCGCAAATCCCCTCGCTCAGAGCAGCGATTGCCGGCGAGCAAAGCCAAATCGAATTGCTCCTGGGCCGTGCGCCAGGCGCGCTGGCCACCGAACTCGACGCCCCCGGCAGCGTGCCCGCAGCCCCACCGGTGGTTCCGGTCGGATTGCCGTCACAGCTCTTGACCCGCCGCCCCGACATCATGGAGGCCACCGCGAAACTCCACGAGGCCACCGCGACTATCGGCGTCGCCACGGCGGATTTTTTCCCCGATTTGTCGCTGTCCGGCTCAGTATCATTGCAGGCGCTGCAATTTTCCAACCTGAACCAATTGGCCGCAGTAACCTACGCGATTGGTCCGCAAATCACCTTGCCGCTATTTGAGGGCGGCAAATTGCGCGGGCAATTGCGGTTGCGCAAAGCCGAACAGCGCGCGGCAGCGGTAAATTATGCCAAGACCGTGCTAACGGCTTTGCATCAAGTCGATAACGGGCTCACCGATTACGACCAAGAGCAACGCCGCCTCATATCACTCAACCGCGAAGTGGCAGCGAGCAAACAAGCGTTGGTCCTGGCGCAAGAGCGTTATCGGCAAGGTCTCGCCGACTATTTAGAGGTGTTGACCGCGCAGCAGAGCGTGCTCGGCGCCGAACAAACCCAGGCGCGCAGCCTGACCGCGATCTCAACCGATCTGGTCAAGCTCTATCAAGCCCTCGGCGGCGGGTGGGAGCAACGCTACCCGACTAAACACCAACATTAACCGTATAATTGCTGCCATCCCACGTCTCGGGATCATCACTCAGGCGCCAGGTAAATATCACCTGGCCGCCTTCGGGCAGTTTGTGGGTTTCTAACGTCGCAATATGCAAAGCCGCGCCAAATTCCTGCGTCGCAACATCCTGCCATTGGCCCCAATCATCGCTGGTCCACCGGATGACCGAGGGCGCATCAAGCTGGATCCGCAGCATCAACCCTGGGCGTATTTGGCTGCGCCGCCAGGACGGGCGCCAATCGGCGATGCGCGGTAACTGCTGCTCCTTAATATAACGCTGTGCCGTTTGCGGCGGCATATCGAACACCGCATTATCATGCAGTGAGCGCAATAATTTAACATATTCCGCATGCGCCCAAACCAGCGGCATCGCCGACCCGCTGGGCCTGCCGCGAAATAATTCGCAAGCGGGAATATCATCGGTGTCCCAGACCTGTTCAGGCAATAACCCGCCCGCACTGGCGCAATGCTCGAACGTCGCGCACAGGGTGCGGGCCATCGCCAGATCACCCGCGAGCAGCGCATAATGCGCGCGCTCCCCGGTCAGTAGCGGCCATACCCGACCATGACCCGTGCCATCGAACGGGCGGCCATCATGATGCTCGCCATACCCGTCATCATTATAACGATGCCACCCCGGTCCCTGCGGTAATTCCACGCGGGTTAAATGATCAATCACCTTCAACGTATCGAGAATACGCGGATCGCGCGCATCGCGCAGGCCAAATCGCACCAAAGCCAGCGCATCGGGCCCAGTTAGTGCATCAAACGCAATGTCAGACGCATCCGCCGGGCGATTACGCAGCGCAATCCGACCATGGGCGTCGGTGCGCGCCAAATCATGATCACCCTCGGGGGCGATGCGCACATAATAGCCGGCAACACCAACCTCGCGCGCGGTTGGCGTATCGGTCACGTAAATCCAACGCTCGATATCGGCATTCCAGGCATCGGCGGTGTCGCGAAACATCACGGCCAAATCAGCCTCACCGGCAATCTCCGCCTGCTCGGCGGCAATCAGCAAACCGGCAATCTCAACCGCCAGGGTCGCTGGGGTATAGCCCGCATTCTCTTCCCAACGATCCTGCCCGGTAACCGGACCATTGCGCAGCAAAAACACCGCTGCGGCCTTGATCATCGGCCAGTAATGCGCGGCCTGCTCAGCCGGGATTGCGCCCGACCGGCAGGCCAAATCAACCAGCAGGATCGGAAACGCCGTTTCGTCCAACTGCACGCCCGACCAATAAGCGGAGCCATCGAGCCAGCAATTTTGCGGCCAATGCCCGTCCGGCTCCTGGGTCGCGCGCAAATAATCGAGGGTCCGCCGTCCATCAGCCAGAGCACCACAGGCGAGCAGCGCACCGGCGGTCTCCACCAGATCGCGCGGCCATACCAGATGGTAGCCGCCCATATCGTCATCGCCTTTCGAAGCCCCCCACGGGATCGACAGACTCGCAATCGACCCGCCGGGGAAATTCGGGCTCTCATGGACCCGCAAAATGGCGGTGCTGACCCGGTATAAATTATGCGGCTCGGTTTGTGGCGATGGATCCAGCGTGAGCAAACCATGCTGCCAGCCCTGCCAGTGCGCACAATATTCGGTCTCGGCGGCGGCATAGCCCCGCTGCAAGCTCATCACCGCCTGGAACGCGGCCTCCTCAGGCTTGCGGCCAAAGCCAATCGCGAGCAGGCAGGACGGATCGATTTCCGCAACCAACGCCACATTGCCATCCGTCGCACTATCGCAAGGCTCGATCAACGCGCCATCGCGCTTGAGCAACTGCCAACCATCCGAGACGCCGACAAACCCGACCGACCGCGCGCGAAACCCCTCCCGGCAGGCCAGCGCCAGGCAGGTGCCATCGCCGCTGGCGAACAAGATCTCCATGCCCTTATAGTCGCCGATCCAGGCGCTATTATGCGCGCCACCATTCACCAAATGCGGTGCAAGCAGCACAAACAACCGCAAATCAGTCACGCCCTCGCCCGGCGTTAGTTCAACCCGTTGCAGCACCGCATCACCCCACGGATCGGCGATGATCCGTTTGTTAAGGCTGAACGCGTCCTTGACATGTTGATTTTGGAGGTCAAAGGCCGGCGTGCCGTCGATCACCCGCGCCGTTTTGCTCAGCGTATCGCGCTTTTCCTCCGCGAACAGCCCGCCCGCGCGGCCATCAGTCACGATCAAACCGCAATCACGAATGCAGGCCTGATCCACCCTAGGGAAATAAATCTCGTCAAGAATACCATGGCTGAGCGTAAACCAAACCCGGCTCAGCGGTGATAAAGCGGTGCCAACGCCGTCTTTGGCGCTCGATGTCCAGCGCGGGGCAACCCCTGGACCGCCCGCCGCCTCGGCCATTACTCGCTCCCCGCCGCACGCGCCCCATTGGTTTTGGCCCCGCTGACCCCGGCCAATGCGGCATGCAACCGCTCGACCTCCGCCCGCAACGCGCGGATTTCCTCATCGCGCTCATCGGTCGGCGCGGTTGCACCCTCGGTTGTGGCAAAAGGCGCGAACAAACCCATCGCGCGTTCGATCATCGCGATATTTTGCCGGCCAATTTCTTCCATCCCCGGTGGCAAAAACCGCCCCACCGTTTGCTGCACGGTTTGCTGCATGGCCTCGCGCATCTGGCGTTGCTGACGCCCGAACTGGGTCATCGCGGAATCGAGATAGCGCGGCACCACCGCCTGCAAATTATCGCCATACAGCCCGATCAACTGGCGCAAAAAATTGATCGGCAACATCGCCCGATCACCCTTGCTCTCTTCCTCGACAATAATCTGGGTCAACACCGAGCGGGTAATATCCTCGCCGGTTTTGGCGTCCGAGACGACAAAATGTCGGCCCTGGCGCACCATGTCGGCCAAGGTATCGAGGGTGATGTAGCTGGAGGTTTCGGTATTATACAAACGCCGGTTCGCGTATTTTTTAACAATGACTGGCGCTTCCGTGGGGCTGTCATGGTCTGGTGACATTGGCGCGACCCTTTCAACACGCAGCCTCCCATGCCGGGCGCTGCCTTATATAATCATGACAGAGCCAGGCAGGCTTGACCAGAGTGGCGGGCCTGCGTGCAAGGCTTGACGCTGAATGCCCTGGATTATCATCGTGATGCTGGGGTATGATGGAGAGAATGCAATGTTTTGTGATCCGGAATGATCAATGACCGACCCCGCCGATCCCGATTTCACCGCCTTAGCCCAGGATTGGGTGACGCTGTGGCAAAGCGAAATGACCGCCCTGGCGCGCGACCGCGAAGCGCAGGAACATTGGGCCACGCTGGTCGGCTTCTGGGCCAATCTGGCTGGCCAAACCATCGCGGCGCGCGCCGCTTTGATCCGCGCTCATGACCAACCCGCGCCCCGATCAACCCGGACCGATGACGCGGCGCGGCCCGCGCCCGCTGCTACTGCATCTCACTCTGGCGGCCAGCCGGGCGCTGATCAGCCCTCCCTCGCACAGCTCCACCGGCGCATCGCCGATCTGGAAAACCGATTGGCGGCACTGGATCAACTCCGCGAGCACAGCAACCCCTGATCCGGAAATCGTCCAAGCGCTGATTGGCGCTGCGAGTGGTCCTGATCAAGCGCTGATCAGCGGCATTGCCTCCTATCGCCGCCATGCTTACCAACGCGCGCTGGCGGACCCGACGGTTATGTGGTCGGAAAGCGAAACACGATTGCTCGATTATGGCGGCAGCGGCCCGGTGGTGCTGTTCGTGCCCAGCCTGGTTAATCGCGCTTATATTCTGGATTTGGCGGAAAACGCCTCGTTCATGCGCTATCTGGCGGCGCAAAGCGTGCATCCGTTGCTGCTCGATTGGGGTTGGCCAGGGCCGATCGAACGGCGCTTCACCCTCACCGATTACATTGCCGGTCGGCTGGAACGCGCCTTGCTTGCGGTAAATAGTCCGGTGGTGCTGGCTGGCTTCTGCATGGGCGGCTTGCTGGCTTTGGCCAGCGCGCAGCGCAATCGCGCACAAATTCGCGGTCTCGCTTTGCTGGCCACCCCGTGGGATTTCCACGCCGATGACCCGCAAGCCGCGCGCAATCTCGCCGCCAGCCTGCCGCTGTTGGAGCCGATGCTCCATGCGAACGACACCTTGCCCATCGATGCGCTGCAAACCCTGTTCGCCATGCTCGATCCGTTCGGGGTCGGCGATAAATATCGCAGCTTCGCTGATTTGGATCCGGCCAGTGCCCGCGCCACCCGGTTCGTCGCGCTGGAAGATTGGCTGAATGATGGCGTGCCCCTCGCCGCACCGGTCGCGCGCGAAACACTGGCTTATTGGTATGGCGAGAACGCGCCGATGCGCGGCCAATGGCGCGTCGCCGGTCTGCCGGTTGAGCCCCAACGCATCACCTGCCCCACCTTGATCGCGACCCCCGCGCGCGACCGATTAGTGCCGCCCGCCTCGGCCAAGCCGCTCGCAGCGCTGATCCCCAGCGCCACCGTGATCGAACCCCAGGCCGGGCATATCGGCATGGTCGCGGGGATGCAGGCCGAGCAGGCTTTGTGGCAGCCATTCCTGAAATGGCTGACCGCGCTGTAGCGGCGAGCGGGCAAATCGGGTATGGTATGAGTGGAATCCAGGAGTAAAATATCATGGACGATATCGTCATTGTCGCCGCCGCGCGCACCCCGGTCGGCAGTTTCAACGGTGCCTTTGCCAACACCCAAGCCCATGTTTTGGGCGAAGTGGCGCTGAAAGCCGCGATGGCGCGGGCGAATCTGTCGCCCGATGATATCGACGAGGTCATTCTCGGTCAGGTGCTCACCGCCGGGGCCGGTCAAAACCCAGCCCGTCAGGCCGCGCGCAATGCCGGGATCCCGGATAGCAAAACCGCCTTTGGGATTAACCAGGTTTGCGGCTCAGGCCTGCGCGCCGTCGCCCTCGCCGCGCAGCAAATCATGTCCGGCCAGAGCGATATTGTCATTGCCGGTGGTCAGGAAAGCATGTCGCTCAGCCCGCATTGCGCGCATTTGCGCGCGGGCACCAAAATGGGCGACATGAAAATGATCGACACCATGATCAAAGATGGCCTGTGGGACGCATTTAACGGCTATCACATGGGCAACACGGCGGAAAATGTCGCGCGCGCCTATCAGATCACCCGCGATGATCAGGATGCGCTGGCCCTCGCCTCGCAACAAAAAGCCTCCGCCGCGCAAAAATCCGGCAAGTTCCACGATGAAATCGCGGTGGTCACCACCGCCGGTCGCAAGGGCGATGTGACGGTCAGTGATGATGAATATATCCGCCATGATTCTTCCGCCGAAACCATGGCGCGC
>JAJZEG010000080.1 GCA_021828605.1 Pseudomonadota bacterium
TGGCGGAGGCGATTGCCAAAATTGAAGATGGGTTTGGGATTTTTATGAATTTGCTCCAGGGCGCGATTGCGTCACGCGCCCGCGCCGACGCACGCAACGTGGCAGCAACCCAGCCATCGCTTGCCGGGCGCGCGGCACTCTGGCAGGAACTGGCGCGCACGGAGGCGATGGTCGAAGGATTAACGCTTGATCCGCGTGCCGCAATTTTAACGGTTTTGCACGAGCTTCAGGCACAATGACACAGCGTTATTACATCACGACGCCGATTTTTTACGTCAACGGCGATCCACATATTGGCCACGCTTATACTGCGGTGGCCGCCGATGTGATGGCGCGGTTTCGGCGGTTGCAGGGCCATGATGTATGGTTTTTGACCGGCACTGACGAGCACGGTCAGAAGGTCGAGGCGGCGGCGCGGGCAGCGTCGGTTGAGCCCCAGGCATTTTCGGATGATATTTCCGCGCGCTTCCGGGCAATGACGCAAACGCTGAATATTTCCAATGATGATTTCATGCGCACCACCGAGGCGCGGCATCAGGCGGCATGTGCGGCGCTGTGGCAAAGGCTGGAAGCGGCGGGGATGATCGAGCTTGGCCATTATGAAGGCTGGTACGCCACGCGCGATGAAGCGTTTTATGGCGAGGATGAGCTGAAAACCGGCGCGGATGGGATCAAGCGCGCCCCCACCGGCGCGCCGGTGGAATGGATGCGCGAGCCCTCATATTTTTTTCGCCTCAGCGCCTTCCAAGATCGACTGTTGGAATTATACCAGGAAAATCCTGAGTTTATTCAGCCTGCGTCAAGCCGTAACGAGGTGATTAGCTTTGTGCGCGGTGGCTTGCGTGATCTCTCGATCAGTCGGACCAGTTTTACCTGGGGCGTGAAGGTGCCGAACGATCCTGCGCATGTGATGTATGTTTGGATCGACGCGCTAACCAACTATCTGACGGCGCTGGGTTTCCCTGATATGCAGGCGCCGCTGATGGCGTTCTGGCCTGCGGATTTGCATTTAGTGGGTAAGGAAATCACCCGATTTCATGCGATTTATTGGCCCGCGATGCTGATGGCGGCGGGTTTGCCTTTGCCGCGCCGGGTGTTTGGGCATGGTTGGTGGACGGTTGAGGGCGAGAAAATCAGTAAATCGCTTGGCAATGCGCTGGCCGTGCAGCCCTTGATCGATGAATTCGGGCTTGATCCGTTGCGGTTTTTTCTGTTGCGCGAAATGCCGTTTGGCAATGACGGCGATTTCTCGCGCCGCGCTTTGATCAGCCGACTCAATGTCGAACTAGCTAATGATTTGGGCAATTTGGCGCAGCGCACCTTGTCATTCATCGCCAAAAATGCCGGGGCAATGGTGCCGGTGCGCGACGGGGCGCAGTCGCCGGATGTCGCCTTGCGCGAATTGGCGGCTTCATTGCCCGAGCGGGTCGCGGCGGCGATGGACCGGATGGCGCTGCAAGAGGCGTTAGAGGAAATTTGGAAATTGGTGCGCGCCTGCAACGCCTATATCGATCATCAGGCACCTTGGGCCCTGCGCAAAACCGATCCGGCACGGATGGCGAGTGTGTTGCGCGAATTGATCGAGTGTTTGCGGGTAATCGGGATTTTGCTGCAACCTTTCATGCCCGAGACGATGGCAAAACTGCTTGATCAACTCGGCGTGGCACAGCAAGCACGGAGCTTCGCCGGCTTGGCGACGGGGCTCGTTGATAACGCGCCGTTACCAACACCCTCGGGATTGTTCCCGCGCTTTGTTGAGCCTGCGTGATCAGGGTGGTGCCGGGCGCGTTGCATGAGTGAGGCCGCACAATTTTGGGCCGATTTTTGTGCCCGCACCGGCATACAGGGTGCGCTGCCGGAAATCACCGCCTTTGGTGATCCGGGGACCGAGCAGGATGAGTTGGCAGCGTTAGTGCTGGCGGGGCGCAAACGCGCGACGGCCTGCTTGCTCGCCGATTATCAAGCGGAGGGTGTGGCGTTACCGCAGCCGGGAGATTTGGCGATTTTCACCAATGGCAGCGGCGTGCCGCTCGGGGTGATTCGCACAACCGAGGTGCGGGTCGGGCCGTTGATCTCGGTCGATGCCGCGTTTGCTGCCGATGAGGGCGAGGGCGATGGGTCGCTGGATTATTGGCTCAAAGCCCATCGCCGGTTTTTCAGCAACTGGGCGGAGCATGCAGGGTATTCATTTTCGGATCAGAGCATTGTGGTGTTTGTTCGCTTTGAGTTGATGCGCTGAAAATGCTCTAAGGATGGATATAGAGCGTCTTGGTTTGGTGATCGATGAATAATTCGTGACGCCGGATGAAGTCTTCCCCGAGAATGACAACGCCGAATGGAAATACCGCGTGGGGCATTACCCCCACCACCGGATGATTGAGGCGCACGCCGCCGACGCTGAACGTATTGAGCCGATAGGCGGTCAGGCGCACGGCGCGCGCACCGATGCCATGACCCAAATGTGTGCCGAGCCGTTTGGCGTCGGCGCCATGATCACTGATTTGCGCGAATGTCTCAGCGGAGAGCACGGTGTTGGTTGATCCGGTATCGAGTGCCGCGGTAACCTGATGCCCATTGATTAACATCGGAAACTCGATGGCGTTATTATCCGCGAGGCTGAAATGCACCATCACCGCGCGGCCGGACCACGGTTTGATGATTGAGCAATAATGGGTTTTTAGCAGAAATACTTGGTGCTCGGGAAAATCGATATCGACGGCGTAATGCGCGAGAATATCATTGCCAATCGCGCCACTGACCGCACGCTGTCCCGGATTGCTGGTCACCGGAGCCCGCACCACCGGCATTCGTAAGCCACCGGCAACAGCACCACCGAAGGTCAATGATTTAACCTGCACCATGGCATTACGCGCCGATCCCCCGACGCCCGTTAAAGTGAGGTGCCGGTCAAATATGACCGGCAGGCCAAATTGCTTGACGCCTGCGGGCGAGATCGAAGAGAGCACCGCGCCGGTATCGAACAGCATGGTCGCGCGCTTGCCATCGATCCGTGCTGGAAATACCGGCTCACCATGGCGGAACGAAATGGTCAGCAAAGCGATGGGCTTTGGCTGACAGGCCGTTTGTGCAGCGCAGCCCGCCAGCGCCAAACCCATGCTTAAATGTAAAATGGAACGAATAAATCGTGCAATGTTCATAACAATGCACGCTGCCGGTCATTGGCGCGTCTGTCAATGTCCCGCGATCGCGCTCTCGACTATGCCGGGGGTCAAGATTTGCGGCAGGATTTGCCCCCGACCGTGCGGCGGATAATAAACGTAAAGTGGCACACCATCGCGATGATACCGGCTCAGATAACGGGTGATGGCCGGGTTGCGATTGGTCCAATCGCCTTGCATTAAAATAACGTGATGGGCCGCGAAATCCGCGCGCACGGCGGCGGGCTCGATGGCGACGCGCTCATTGACCTGACAGGTGATGCACCAGGCAGCACTCATATCAACGAAAACGGGCTTTCCCGCCATGCGCAATTTGGCGAGTTGGGTGCGAGAATAGGGGACTGCGCCATTGATCGCGATGGATGATTTGGCGCTACGCGCGGGGGCAAGTTTGGGGAGCAAGGCGAGAGCGGTGATCACCGCTAACAAAGCGAGGCCACGGGCAAAGGCGCTGCGAAAGCGCAACAGCCACAGGGCGAAGGCAAGCAGCACTGCGCCGCCGGTTGCGATCAGCACGCCTGTCGATCCGGCTTGCGCGCTGAGCACCCAGAGCAGCCAAACGGCGGTGGCGAACATCGGGAAGGCGAGAAATTGTTTGAATACCAGCATCCACGCGCCGGGGCGCGGCAGCAGGCGCGCGACGCCGGGGATCAGGCCGATTACCAGGAATGGCAGAGCGATGCCCAAGCCCAGGGCTGCGAAAATCAATAACCCTTCAAATAACGGGGCGGATAAGGCTGCTGCGATGGCCCCGCCCATGAATGGCGCGGTGCAGGGGGTCGCGACAATCACCGCGAGCAGGCCGGTGGCGAAACTGCCGAACAGCCCGCCGCGCGCGACCAGAGATGAACCGAGTTGCTCAATTCCGGTGATTTCAAACAGACCGGCGAAATTGAGCCCGATCACAAAAATCAGCCAAATCATCGCCCCGGTAAATATCGGCGATTGGAACTGAAATCCCCATCCCAACGCCGCCCCACCGGCGCGCAATGCCATCAAGGCGGCGCCGAGGGCAACCATCGCGACCATGGCCCCGGCACTATAGGAAAGGGATTCGCGACGGGCTTGCGGGCGATTTTCCGCGCCGAGCCGGGCGATGGCCAGCGCCTTGATCGCCAACACCGGAAACACGCACGGCATCAGGTTGAGAATCAGACCGCCGAGCAGGGCACCGATAATCCAAATCGACAGGGGGGTGCGCGATGGGAGGGCCAAGGCTGCGACACGCGCGGCATGAATAATCAATGATTGGGTTTGGCCACTGGGATCGGTCATTTCGATCACGCCGACGAGCGGCCCAGCGGGTGCATGACGTTGTAAATGGAGCTTGAGGCTGAACTGGTTGGCGCCAAATACCAAAGGTTGAGGCGCTGCATTGGCGATGGCGGACGCACGATCGGGATAAAAATGCGCGCGCGCCACAGCTTGGCGGCCTAAGCCTTGGCCGTAAATTGTTAGTATGCCATTCGCCGCGATGGTCGCGCGGAAGGGCGAAGGGCGCGGCATCGCGGCCTCTGCCTGGCTGAACAAAGCAGCTTGGCGCGAAGGCAGTGCGGTGCCGGTGGTGATGGGCAGGGTGATTGCGAATCGCCCTTGTTCGGGGACGCATATTTTTGGATCACAAACGAGCCAATGCACTCGCGCGCGGATCGGCAGGCTTGGGGTGGTGGCCGGTGCGGGGAGGGTGAGTGTGAAGGGCAGCAGCACCGTGCCGGTTTCGACATAATCGCCGACACCACTGGCGACCAGCCAAGACGGCGCCGGGAAGGCTAGTTTGCCCGCTTTGGCACCCTGGGGCGCGGTGATCGACAGGCCTGGCGGTTCACCGGCATCGCCCGGATCAGACCAATAAATATGCCAGTTCGGTGTCAGGCGAAACAGCAGACCAAGCTGGATCTTCGTGCCTGAGGCCGATTTTGTGGCGGAAACAATCGACACCTGATCACGCGGCGAGGTGATGATGTTGCTCTGCGCTGCCCAAGCAGAGGGGATCAGCAGCATCACCAGGAATAAGGCAGGGGCAAAATGGCGTAGCCAAGCGAAGCGGGACATCATGACGCGGTTATCGCATAAAGCGGGGATCGATGCTAACCCGCTGACGATGGATATTTTTTCGACCCTCAATCCAGACATCGCGGACCTGCCGGTGCGCAGCGTGCTTGCCGACTTATGTGCAAGCCTGTGCGCGCGGCCCAACGCGGTGCTGGTGGCGCCGCCGGGTGCGGGTAAGACCACCTTGGTGCCGTTGGCGCTGCTGAATGCGCCCTGGGTTGATGGTCAGCGCATCCTGATGCTTGAGCCGAGGCGGCTGGCGGCGCGGGCGGCGGCGCATCGGATGGCGTATTTGGCGGGCGAGGCGCCCGGCGAAACGATTGGGTATTCGACCCGCTTGGAGCGGGTGGTCTCGGCGCGCACCCGGATTGAGGTGATCACCGAGGGGTTGCTCACCGCGCGGCTACTGGATGATCCGGGCCTTGACCGGGTCGCCTGCGTGATTTTCGATGAAATTCATGAGCGCAGCCTGGAGGCGGATTTGGCGCTGGCGCTGGTTTTGGATTTGCAGCGCCAGTTGCGTCCTGATTTGCGCATGATCGCGATGTCGGCCACTGCCGATACAAGGCGGTTGGCGCGGATGTTAGAGGCAACGGTGCATGTTAGTGCCGGGGCGGCGCATCCGGTTATGCTCGTTCATCAAAGCCGTGACATCGCCGATGTTCGTGGCTTACCGGCGGCGATGGCGCAGGCGGTGCGTGCCGCACTTCTTGAATATTCGGGTGATATTCTGGCGTTTTTGCCGGGAGTCGGGGAAATTCGGCGCAGCGCTGAGGCGTCGGTCGGGATTAGTGCCGAAATTGTGCCGCTCTACGGCGATTTGCCAGCCGAACAGCAGGTGCGCGTGCTCACGCCGGGTATTGCTCGGCGCGTGGTGTTAGCGACCAGCATTGCCGAAACATCGCTGACCCTGCCCGGTGTGCGGGTGGTGATTGATGGCGGGTTTCGCCGTGCGCCCGCGTTCGATCCGGGATCGGCATTGACCCGACTGGTGACCCGGCGGATTAGCCGGGCTGCTGCGGATCAGCGGGCCGGACGGGCCGGTCGCGAAGCGCCGGGCGTTGCGATCCGGCTATGGAGTACCGCTTTGCATCGTGGCCTGCCCGAGTTTGATCGCCCGGAAATTTTCGAGGCCGATTTGGCGCGTTTGGTTCTGGCCTGCGCGGCATGGGGTACCATGCCCAATGACCTCGCCTTTATCGATGCACCGCCCGCTGGCGCCTTGGCCGCTGCGCAGACTTTATTAACCGAGCTTGGCGCGCTAGAGGGGGCGATGATCACGCCGCTCGGACGGCGGATGGCGGCGTTGGGCGCGGCGCCGCGTTTGGCCGCGATGATGTTAGCGGCACAATCGCCGGATGAGCAGGCGCTGGCAGCGGATATTGCAGCGTTATTGGAGGAGCGCGATCCGTTACGGCACGAAAACTCGGTCGATATTTCGCTAAGGTTAGACGCATTGCGCGACCGGCGCACGGGTGATCCAGGCGCGTTGGCACGGATTGCGCGCGCAGCGAGCCAATATCGCGCGCGGCTTGGGCTGCGCCGCGACGCCAGCGCGGCGGGTGATCCCGCCGGGTTGATCGCGGTGGCGTTCCCCGACCGGGTGGCGGCACGCCGGGGTGAGCCGGGGCGGTTTCGCTTGGCCGGGGGCGGCGGGGCGGCACTGGAGCCCGGCGATGCGCTGGCGCGCGCGCCTTTGCTCGCGATTGCGGCGATGGGTGGGCGGGGGGCTGCGAAAATCAGTCTGGCGGCGCCGATTGATCCTGCGCAATTACCGTCTATTTTACAGAATCGGTTAACACGGGTGCGCGATGTTGCGCTCGACCCGGTTGCGGGCACGGTGCTGGTGCGCGAGCGGTTGCGGCTGGGTGCGTTAGTGCTGGCCGATCACGCCGAACGCGCGGATCCAGCTGAAACCGAGGCGGCCTTGCGCGCGGCGATTTTGGCTAAGCCAGAGCGGCTCGATTGGTCGGAGGGATTAGCTCAATTGCAAGCGCGGGTGGCGCTGATGCGCAGCCTTGCCCCGGATGAGTGGCCTGATTTTAGCAGCGAAACCTTGCGCGCGACCCTCGCTGAATGGGTGTTTCCCCATCTGCCCGGATTGCGCAGTCTGCGTGAGGTGGGCGCGCTCGATTTAGCCAAAATCCTGCGTGAACAACTACCCTATGAGGCTGCGCGGACGCTTGGTATTCAGCTTCCCGAGCGGATTGATCTGCCGGGTGGTTTGGTGATGATTGATTATACCGCCCCGGTGCCCATACTCGCCGCGCGCGCCCAGTTTTTTTATGGGCTGGACGCAACGCCGTTATTAAGCGGTGGAAAAATTCAACTGCAATGCGCGTTGCTGTCGCCGGCCGGACGGCCGATTGCGGTGACCGCTGATTTGGCTGCGTTTTGGCGCGCGGGCTGGCTTGATGCGCGCAAGGATATGCGCGGGCGATATCCCAAACATGACTGGCCCGAACAGCCGTGGCTTGCCGCCCCTCGGCGGAGGTGATCAATCGATCATCACCGCGACATGGCCCTTTTCGCCCGCATAGCCCAGATAGTGATAGGAGCGTTGATGGGTTGCACAGAATTCCTGGAAGGCTTTGAACTCATGCTGACGCCAGCCAGGATAGTTAAAATATTCATCGAACACGATCACCGTGCCAGACTTGATCCGATCAGCGAGCAAATCAAAAATCGTTTTTGTTGAGGAATAAATATCACAATCGACATGAAGCAACGCCACCGGCTCGGCGGTGGTGGCAAGGAACGCCGGGAGGGTCGCATCGAACCAGCCGACATGGAGTTTGACGTTGACTGGGGTTTTCGGCAGCTGACCGCGCCGATCAAACGCGCCGCGTGCTTCTGCGGTGCCCGCCCAATCCTCAGGCAGACCCTCAAACGAATCAAACCCGTGGACAATTCGGGGTGCCGCTTCGCTTTGCAAGGCATGTGCCAGGCAGGTGATTGACAGGCCTTTTTCGACGCCGAATTCCATCACCAAACCTTGGCTTGGGGCGCGGCTCAGCGCAAAGCGGAGCAAATCAAAGCGATCCCGGCACATCATCGCTGATTGCATATGCTCGACAATATAAGCCACCGCTTCGCGTTTGGCGTGCAGGCGCACATCAAACGCAAGGTCGTTCAAATACCAGGAATGCAGGATTTTCCGGTAAGCCCGACCCAGCAATCCGGCGCGCCAGCCACGGGAGAGTATCGCCATAAATAACGCCTCGTTATAGGGGTTTGGGCACGCCGGCTTTGGCGAGCGCTTCGGCTTGTTGCTGCTCCAGTCGGGCGGCATCGAAATGACCGATGGTTTCGTGAAATAATTGATGCCAGTTGAGTTCGGCGCGCAGGCGTAAAAACACGCTGCCTAAGCCGATTGCCGAGCGGTCCATGAGCACGAATTCGCGCGGGGGCTTTACCCCGCCGGTGCGCTTTAATCCGGCATGGACCTGTTCGGCGACGCTGCGGCCATAGGTGACATCGTTGGTTTCCTGGATTGAACGCACCCGATCCTGCATCAGCGGTTCATAGAGGAACTTCGCCCATTGGTTCAAGACATCCAGCTTTTCCTTGGTGATATCGGAAAAGCCCCAAATTGTGTAAGCGTGATGCGCACGCGCGTCATCATTGGTGCGGATCGCGTCGAACAATTCGATCACACCCGCAACGAAAGGGGCGCCAAATATTCGGATCGAGCCGAAATCAAGCAAATTCAGCCCGCCTTGCGGATTGACCTGATAATTGCCCAAATGCGGATCGCCATGAATAACGCCGTAGCGATAAAACGGCACATACCAAGCGCGGAACAGAGCGCGCGCGACCCGGTTGCGGGATTCTTGATCGGGATTGCTGTCGAGGAATTTTTGCACCCCGATACCATCAAGCCAGGTCATGGTGAGCAGGCGTTTGGTGGAAAAAGCCTCAATGGGGCGCGGGATTTCGATATCGGGCTGACCCTCGAGCATCTGGGTATATAAGCGGGCTTGTGCGGCTTCGCGCTGATAATCCAGCTCCTCGCGCAAGCGCGAGACCAGCTCCAGATAAATATCATCCTGGTGGATCGCATTATCCATGCGCTGATAAACCGCCATCGCGAGTTTGAGTTGGCGTAAATCCGCTTCAACCGTGCTCGCCATGTCGGGATATTGCAGCTTGCAGGCAACATCGGTGTCATCAGGCAGGCGGGCCCGATGCACCTGGCCGAGGCTCGCCGCGGCGGCGGCCTCGTGGCTGAAATGGGTGAACCGGGCTTCCCAGTCCGCGCCCAATTCCGCGGTCATCCGGCGGCGCACGAAGGCCCAGCCCATCGCGGGCGCGTTGGCCTGAAGCTGGGCGAGTTCGCTCGCATATTCCTCGGGCAACGCATCGGGAATTGTGCTGAGTATTTGGGCGACTTTCATCATCGGGCCTTTCAGCCCGCCCAAAATGGCTTTCAAATCTTCGGCATGACGCGCGCGGTCACCTTTAATCCCGAACACGCGTTCCCCCGCCATCCGAGCGGCGATCCCTGAGACCGCGCCCGAGGTGCGGGCAAACCGCTTGATTTCCCCGAAAATCGTGCCGCCATCTTCCCGTCCGTCCGCCATCATCACCCTTCCAACGCGTCAATCATGTCCGCAATCCGACCTAATCCACGCTGCCAAAAAGCGGGGTCCGCCGGATCAACACCGAACGGCTCCAGCAATTGCCGGTAGCCAACGGTGCCGCCCGCTTGCAGCAAGTCGAGATAGGCTTTGGTAAAATGATCCGTGCGCCCGCAACTGCAAGCCTCATGGTATAATTGCACCAGGGCATTAACCAAACAATCGCCGAATGCGTAGGCATACACATAGAAAGGCGTGTGGATCAGATGCGGCACATACGCCCAATACAGTTGAAAATCATTGGAAAATTCAAAAGCTGGTCCGAGGCTGGCGCGTTGCACCTCCAGCCAAATGGCATTGATCCGCGCGATCGGTAACTCGCCCGTCGCGCGCTCGGCATGCACCCGTTGCTCGAATTGCAAAAACGCGATCTGGCGCACCACGGTATTGAGCATGTCCTCAACCTTGCGCGCACGCAGCAAAAACTGGCGTTGCGGGTCGGTCTCGGCGGCGAGTAGGGCATCGAACACCAGGGATTCGCCAAACAGGCTGGCGGTTTCCGCCAGGGTCAGCGGGGTCGTCGCCATTAAATGGCCGTGGCGGCTTGCGAGTATTTGATGAATGCCATGGCCGATTTCATGGGCGAGGGTCATCACATCGCGCGGGCGGCCATGGTAATTCAGCGCGATGTACGGGTGCAGCTCCGGCACAGTCGGGTGGGCAAAGGCGCCTGCGGATTTGCCAGCGCGCGGTGCCGCATCGATCCAGGGTTTGGTGAAAAACTGCGCGGCAATCGCCCCCATTTCCGGGCTGAATTGGGCATAGGCCTGTTGCACCAATTCGCTCGCGCGGCTCCAGGCGATGGGTGGCGTGTAATCGCCGGGCAAAGGCGCGTTGCGGTCCCAATGCGCCAGTTTCGGATAGCCGAGCCAACGCGCTTTCAGTCGGTAATAGCGATGCGACAAGCGGGGATAGCTCTCATTCACCGCCTGGATGAGCGCGCTAATCACCTGATCATCCACCCGATTGGCACGGTTGCGCGCTGAAATCGGGCTCGGATAGTGACGCCAGCGATCACTGGTTTCCTTGTCCTTGGCAATCATGTTCAAAATCAGCGCCAGCACCGGCGCCTCGCGCTCCAGGGCGCCACCAATCGCGCGCGCCGCAATGCCGCGCATTGCCCGGTCCGGGTCCGATAGGCGATCAAGGGCGGAGGCCAGCGTAAGTTCGGTGCCCCCAATCGGGATGCGCAGTCGCGCGATCACCTCATCGAACAACCGCGCCCAGGCGGCATGGCCGGTGACATCCTTGTCATGCAGGAGCTGTTCCAGATTATCCGGCAATAAATACGGGCGAAAGCTGCGCAAATCGGCCAGAAATGGCGCCCAGCGTGCCAAAGCGGGATCGAGCAGATGCGCGTCGACTATCGCGTCATCGATCCGGGTTAATTCAAGCGCAAAAAACACCAGATCGCGGCCAATCGCGGTAATCCGCTCGGCGATTGTTTGCATAAAGCCGCCCGCATCGGCGGCGGTTTGATCGGCGCTGAAGCGGAGTTGGGCAAAGGCGTGCAGCCGGGCGAGGCCGGTTTCGATGCGGTGATAGCGATCAATCGCGGCGGCGAGTGCGGTGGCGTCCAGGGTCGCGAGCACGGTTTGGAACTCGGCCTTGAAGCGTAAGGCGGCGTCAGCGAGGTCGGAAAAATCATGATCAATCGCCGGGTCGTCGGCGCCCGCATAAAGATCGGTTAAATCCCACATCGGCAACGCCGCGTCTGCGCTGTGTGCGGCGGGGCCGGTCATGATATCTGGCGCGGTGCGGACCGATACATCCATGGTTGTCCCATGCCTGATCCTGTCCTCGCACGCCAGAGCAGGGTCGCAGGCATGGTCTGGCGAAAATCACCGCTTCGCCGTATGGGCGGAGGCAATGAATTACCGGCACCCATTTCATGCGGGCAATCAGGCTGATTGCGTCAAGCACGCTTTGCTCGTTGCCCTGCTGCGCGGGCTGCAACGCAAGCCCAAACCGGTGATGGTGCTGGATACCCATGCCGGGTTGGGCGTCTATGATTTGCAATCAGGCCCGGCTTTGCGCACCGGTGAAGCGCAATCGGGCATTATCCGGCTGCGCGCCGCCGCCCCGGCGGTGCTGGAGGATTATTTGGGGTTGGTGGGCACCTCAAATCTTTATCCCGGCTCGCCAGGATTAGCCCATGCGCTGCTCCGCCCCGACGATCGGCTGGTTCTGTGCGAATTGCACCCCGAGGATGGCGCGGCGTTACGACGGCGCTATCGTGATGAGCCGCGCGTGCATGTGCACGTGCGCGATGGCTATGCGGCGCTGAAGGCCCTGCTGCCACCGCCTGAACGGCGCGCCTTGGTGCTGATCGATCCGCCGTTCGAGCAGCCGGATGAATTCGCTATTCTGGCCGCCGCACTGGCCCAAGCCTACGCTTTATTTCCGTCCGGCGTTTATGCCGCCTGGTATCCGCTGAAATCACCGGCCCCGGTGCGCGATTTTCATGCCGCCCTCCAGTCCGCTGGGCTGCGTGACGCGATTGATTGCAGCCTCGCTTGGCGCGCCCCGCTCGATCTGACCCGGCTGAATGGCTGCGGCCTGGTGGTGATTAATCCGCCGTTCGGCTTCGAGGCGGAGGCGCAGGCGATTTTATCGGCGCTGGCGGATATATTTGGCGAAGGCGAACAAATATGCAGCATCACCCGGGTAACCGATGAGTAAAATATCCATCGCGGTGGTCGGCACCGGCGCTTGGGGCACTGCGCTCGCCTCGGTTATCAGCGAGGCCGCACAGTCGCGGGGCGAGAGCGTGGCGCTGATCGCGCGCGACGCGGAGCGGGCGGCGCTGCTGCGCGCATCGCGGATCAGTCCGGCATTGCCCGAGCGGGCCATCCCCGCGATGGTCACGATTTCGCACGAGGTTCCGGGTTCTGCCGATATCGTGCTTATGGCTTGCCCGCTCCAACATTTGCGCGCGACCCTGTCGCGGATTCCCGCTGGCGAGGCGATGCTGGTACTGTGCTGCAAAGGTGTGGAAACCGGCAGCTTCCTGCTTGGCCCGGAAATCATCGACCAGGCGCAGCCGGGTCGCCCGATTGCGGTGTTGACCGGCCCGAATTTCGCCCATGAAATCGCGCAAAATCTGCCTGCCGCCGCCGTGCTTGCCACGCGTGATCCGGCATGGCGCGCCGCTTTGTTGGGGCGGCTGAGCACCGCCCGGCTGCGCTTATATGGGAGTGCTGATCCAATGGGCTGCGCGCTCGGCGGGGCGGCTAAAAACGTGATCGCCCTCGCCGCCGGGGCGGTGATGGGTGCCGGGCTTGGTGAGAATGCGCGCGCCGGGTTGATCACCAGGGGCATTGCGGAAATCAGCCGCCTGGCGCCGGCTTTGGGCGGCAGTGCGGAAACCATCGCTGGTCTGGCGGGGTTGGGTGATTTAATCCTGACCGCAACCGGCGGGGCGAGCCGCAATTATCGGGCAGGTTTCGCGTTGGGGCAGGGGATCGCGCCACAAACCAGCAATGCCGTGATCGAGGGCATCGCGACCGCCCCGGCTTTGTTGGCCCGCGCTCGTGCGCAGGGGGTGGAAATGCCGATCACCGAGGCGGTAACCGATTTGCTTGCCGGCCGGATCGACGTGGCTGCGGCGATGACGCGTTTGCTGCGCCGCGCACCGCGCGATGAATTATAAACGCGCGCCGCGCGATGAATTATAAACGCGCACCGCGCGATGAATTATAATTTTGGCGGGCTGCACCATATGGCCTTTACCGGCGCATGACCCGTTTGCGCGATAAACAGGAGCAAAAAAATGAAAACCCGTGCGGCTATTGCGTGGAAAGCCGGTGCCCCGCTCGAATTAGGGACCGTAACCCTTGAGGGGCCGAAACAAGGTGAGGTGCTGGTCGAGGTGAAAGCGACCGGCATTTGTCACACCGATGCTTATACCTTGTCAGGCGCTGATCCGGAGGGGCTGTTCCCGGCGATTTTGGGGCATGAAGGGGCGGGCATTGTTGTTGAAATCGGACCGGGCGTGACCAGCCTGAAGCCGGGCGATCACGTGATCCCGCTCTACACGCCCGAATGCCGCCAGTGTAAATCATGCCTGTCGCGGAAAACCAATTTATGCACCGCGATCCGCGCGACCCAGGGCAAGGGGGTGATGCCCGATGGCACCAGCCGGTTCTCCTGCGATGGCGAACCGGTGATGCATTATATGGGCTGTTCGACCTTCGCCAATCATACCGTGCTGCCCGAAATCGCTCTGGCCAAAGTGCGCCCCGACGCGCCTTTCGATAAAATTTGTTATATTGGCTGCGGCGTGACCACCGGGATCGGTGCGGTGATCAACACTGCCAATGTCCGTCCTGGCGATAATGTGGTGGTATTCGGCTTGGGCGGCATTGGGCTGAATGTGGTGCAGGGGGCACGGCTCGCGGGTGCCAACATGATTATTGGTGTTGATTTGAACGCTTCCCGTCGGTCGATGGCTGAAAAATTCGGCATGACCCATTTTGTTAACCCGGCTGAAACCGGCGATGATCTGGTGCCGTACCTGGTTAATTTGACCGATGGCGGGGCGGATTTCAGTTTTGAGTGTATCGGCAATGTCAAAGTGATGCGTCAGGCGTTGGAATGCTGTCATCGCGGCTGGGGCACCTCGATCATTGTCGGCGTGGCCGCAGCCGGTCAGGAAATTGCCACAAGACCATTTCAACTGGTTACCGGACGCAACTGGCGCGGCACCGCGTTCGGCGGCGCGCGCGGGCGGAGTGATGTGCCGAAAATCGTCGATTGGTACATGGAGGGCAAGATCAACATTGATGATTTGATCACCCATGTCTTGCCGTTCGAGCAGATCAATGAGGGATTTGCCCTGATGGAGCGCGGCGAGAGCATTCGCAGCGTTGTGGTGTACTGATCAGCTTAAGGGCGAAAATCCTGCGGCGGCCATGGCCGCCCAGGCGGTCGGCGCGAGGGCGGGAACGGCGTAATAATCGAACTGCGCGGCGCGGCGATCCGGGCCGACGGTCAGGCCGGTCGCAAGACTGGGCGTGCTGGTCGCGCGCACATAGGCACCGGGTTGCTGGTGTGCCGCCAAGGTCGCGCGAAACTGCGCGGCCTGCGCGTGGGCGCCGATATGCTGCAAGGCCAAAGCGGCAAAGCCAGTGCCTTCGAGCCAGATTCCCTGGCTCGCCTCCGAAAAACCGATGCCGAGCGGCTTGGCGCGCGGCCAGCCGAGCCGGACCAGGGCGGCGTGCGCGGTCGGCGCTGCGGCGAACCCGGCAAGCACCGGCCAAAAATTAGCATCGGCGGCGATCAAGGTGTTTTTTTGCCCGTCCGGGGTCAGGCCCGCATCAAATAAATGGGTTTTGCGGTCCTGCATAAGCTGCACGAAATGCCGGGCATGGCCAGCTTCTTTAATGTGTCCGAGTGCAGCGAAACTCACCGCGATATCCAGATTTTGCTCGGTGCTGACCCAATCGAGGGCGGTCGGATGCGGTGGAAAGCCAAACACGCCCCCGCGAAATCCGGTCGGGGCGCGGAGTGTGAGATTGATCCAGCCTGCGGCGCGCAGCGCGGCGTGGCGATAGCGGGTCTGGTTGAACCCGGCCTTGATCAGCGCGTTCCAAAGCAAAATCGCCCAGGCCATCGGCCCGGCTTCCGAGCCGATTTGATACGGGTCCTCGACCCATTGCTTCAACCGTTGATCCCACCAGCCGGGCAGGGCGACCGGTGCGCCGATCACCCCGGCGCGATAGGCGTTGCGCAACCGCCCGTCATGGTAAGTGGGGTCATGGTTTTGCGCGCGCACCAGCCCATCGGCGAGCCGCACCGCATGCGCCGGATGGCCCGCCGCAATCAGCGCCAACCCGGCCAGCGCATTGTCATATACATAAGCGGTGTTTCGATTGGCGGTGGCAAAACGCGTCGGGGCACCCGCAGGGTCGGGGTAACTGGCCAGCAAAGCCGGGCCAACCGGGATGGCATCGAGCCGGGTGATGATCGGCGCGATGAACCGCGTCACCGGTGGCGGGCGGGACGCGCCGCGCGCGATCACCGGCAGGAGCGAAAACCCGGTGAGCAGCGCGCGGCGGTGGATCATGGCCAAACTTTATCGATTAGCCCAGCACGTCCGCGAGCGCCTCGGCGGTGCGGCCATTGGCAATGGTTGCCGCACGGCGGTCATAATGCACGCCATTGACCCGGGCGAAGGCATGTTGCACCGCCGGATACACGTAGCATTCGATCAACTCATTATCCTCGGCGCCATCGAGCACCGCCTCACGGATCTCTTCATTGGCGAACTCATCTTCCTCGGCCATGTGCATCAATAAAGGTGCCTGGATGGCGCCGAATTCGGGCACTAATTTATCGAGCATCACCCCGTAATAGGAGATGTTCAAATCGGCATCCGAGCGCGCCGCCATCATCACCGCGAGCCGGCCACCGAGGCAGAACCCGACGGTCGCGACCCGGCCATTACAGCCGGGCAAGGTCCGCGCGAGCGCGAGGGTGGTTTTCAAATCCTCAACGCCCTTATCCTGATCAAAGCCATTCATCAGCGCGAAGGCTTTTTTCCATTCGCCCTCGCTTTTATCGGTGATGTCAACGCCGGGCTCTTGGCGCCAGAACAAATCAGGGGCGACCGCGATATAGCCCATTTCGGCGATTTCATGGCAGGTGGCGCGGAGTGCGTCATTCACCCCGAAAATCTCCTGGATCACCACCACAGCGCCGGTCGCCGTGGTCGAGGGGGTAACGATATAGGCTTTGAACGTGCCGCTGCCATCGGCAGCCTTAATTTCGATGCTGCTGGTTTTAGTGGTTATGGGCTCTGCCATGGGACTATCCTTTGTGAACGACTCATTTTGAACCGAGGGTCGCGCCACAGCGTATGATTGGCGCGACCGGCTATAAATAGTGTTCTTCCGGCGGAGTAAAACCATTAAATCCCTGACTGGCGTAACTTGTTACATACGCGCCGGTATCATGGATCAGCACATGATCGCCTGCAGTCAAATCAGCGGGCAGCGGGCAATCGGTTTCGCGGTACAACACGTCAACGCCGTCGCAGGACGGGCCGGCGAGCACCGCGGGTTGCGGCGCGCCCGCGACCCCTGGTGCGGTAATCCGGTAGCGGATCGCCTCGGCTTCGGTTTCGGCCAGGCCACCGAAGCGGCCAATATCCAAATAGACCCAGCGCCGATTTTGATCGGTCGGACGCGGACAGGTGAGCACCACTTCGGAAACCACCACGCCCGCATCGGCCACCAGCGCGCGGCCCGGCTCGATGATTAATTCCGGCCAGTGATTGCCGAAATGGGCCCGCAACGCCTCGGTAATCGCGGCACCGAAATCACCGATGGTCGGGATGTCCTCGCGGTAGCGCACCGGGAACCCGCCGCCGATATTTAGCATCGACAAATCAATGCCCCGGCTGCGCAAATCGCTGAACACCAAGGCGGCCGCGCCGATGGCATCGCAATAGGCGCCGACCCCAGTTTGCTGGCTACCAACGTGAAACGATAGACCATAGGGCACCAAGCCAAGCTGCTCGGCCTTGATCAGCAAGGCGACCGCTGTTGGCGCATCGGTGCCGAATTTGTGCGAAAGCGGCCAATCCGCGCCATCCTGGCTGACCGCGAGACGGCAAAACACCCGCGCACCGGGCGCTGCGTCGGCAATTTTTTGGAGTTCTGCGCTGGAATCAAAGGCAAATAAATCGACCCCTGCTTGGTGCGCCTCAGCAATCGCTGTGGTCTTTTTCACCGTGTTGCCAAAACTGATCAGCGCAGGCTGCGCGCCTGCCGCCAGACATTGACGCACTTCGGCGAGGCTCGCGGCATCAAAGCGCGCGCCGAGCGTGTTGAGCAAAGCGAGCACTGGCGCCGCCGGATTGGCTTTCACCGCATAATAAATATGCGCCGTCGGCAAGGCCGCGCGCAAAGCCGCGAAATTATCGCGCAGCCGGTCCAAATCAAACACCAGCGCCGGGGTGGCGCAGGCGCGGGCGCCCGAAAACTGGGCATCGACAAATCGGGCGAGTTTGGGGGTCATGACCCACTCCCTTCCAAATCCAGGGTCCAGCGCATGAGGCGCAAGACGGTTGCGAAACGGTCGAACGAACCAGCGACCAACTTGAGCCGACACAGTGTCGGGAGTTGCCAGAACGCTTGACGTCGTTGCGTAACCACCCTGACGGGGGGCAGAGGCACGTGCGTTGCTGCGTGCGGCTCACATAGTCAAATTGCTAGCCCGGTGCAAGTGATTGTTTTGTGATCCTGCGTTGCTGCGCGGTAAGGGCCGCCAGAATCGTAATGAAATGCAACACGGGCTGCCGTTCACGCAAAGTTGAGGCTATTGTAACAGCCATGGAAACCATGCCGCATTTACTGGTTGTTGATGATGATCGTGACATTCGCGATTTGCTGGGTCGATTTTTGGAGCGCGAACGGTTCCGGGTGACCTTGGCGCGCGATGGCCGCGAGGCGCGGCGGGCCTTTATTAATGGTCATTTTCAGTTGGTGGTGCTTGATTTGATGCTGCCCGGCGAATCCGGCCTGGAGCTGGCGCGCTGGCTGCGTGCGGATACCAAGGTGGCCATCATTATGCTCACCGCCCTCAGCGACGAGCCGGACCGGATCATCGGGCTGGAGTTGGGTGCCGATGATTACGTTACCAAGCCGTTTAATCCGCGTGAACTAGCCGCGCGGATCCGGGCCGTGCTGCGGCGGGTGAACGACCCGGAGCGGGGCCGCGAGCCGCCTGCGCTGATTTATCGTTTTGGCGGTTGGGTGTTGGAATCAGCGCGGCGTCGGTTGATCAGTCCTGATGGCGTCGATGTGACCGTTACCGGCGGCGAATATGAATTGCTGCTGGCCATGTTGGAACGACCCAACCGGGTGCTGACCCGCGATATGCTGCTTGATTTGCTGCGCGGGCGCCAAGCCGGGCCGTTTGACCGAGCGATTGATGTCGCGGTGTCGCGGTTGCGGCGCAAATTGGAGGATAATGGCCGGAATGCGCAGCTGATCAAAACCGTGCGCGGCGGTGGTTATGTGTTGTCGGCCCAAGTGGAGCGCGGATGATCGCGCCATACGGACGTAAACGGCTACGGCTGCGCCCGGCGAGCCTGGCTGGGCGCACGGCATTGAGCCTGTTGATTGGGTTTGGCGTGGTGCAGGGGATCGGCCTCGCCGTGCATACTTATACGCAGCGCAATCTCAACCGGATTGAGGCGGAGCGTGAAATCGCCACGCGCAGCGCCCTGATTTACCGGCGCATCGCCCGCGTGCCTCTGGCGCAGCAGCGCGGGATGCTGGCACGCGAGCAGCGCGTTTTTGGTGCGCGCCATGTGCGCCTCACCACCGAGCCGCCGATTGACGGTAGTTTCGGGCTCCCTTTGCCGGCGCGGCAAATTTTGCGGGCCAGCATCATCACCTTCCCAATGGCCAAACCGCTTCGACCGCACGGCCTGTCCCTACGGGGCGCGTTCAATCCGCCGCGTATTCTGATTGGTTTTCACCTGCGCGATGGTCTGTGGCTCACGGTGATTTCGCCGTTTCAGCCCACCCCGCCCTGGCGCACACCCGGTTTTGCCACCGCTTTCATTATTATGTTTTTGCTGGGCGCGGTGATGATTATCTGGGCGGTGCTGCGCCTGACCGCGCCGGTGCGCACCCTTGCGGCGGCTGCCGAGCAATTAGGCCGCGATATCGGCAACGCGCCCGCTTTGCCCGAGGACGGGCCGAGCGAAATCGCGACCGCCGCCGTCGCGTTCAACACTATGGCGGCGCGGATTCGCCGTTTTGTTGAGGATCGGACGTTTTTGCTCACCGCGATTGGCCATGATTTACGCACCCCGATCACCCGGCTGAAGCTCCGCGCGGAGTTTTTGGAGGATGAAACCGTGCGCGATAAATTCATGGCGGATCTGGATGAGTTGGAGGCGATGGTCGCCTCCACTTTGGCCTTCGGTCGCGATAATGCGGCGAGCGAAGCGATGGTGCCCGTCGATATTGTAACCCTGCTGCGCACCGCCCTCGATGAAGCCGCCGATATCGCACCGGAGGGTGCTCACTGCGTGGATTATCGCGGCCCGGATCATTTGACTCTGCGGATCAGGCCGTTATCGTTTAAGCGTGCAATCGCCAACCTGATTGCCAACGCGATCGATTATGGCGGGGTCGCGCGGGTCAGCCTACACCAGCCCGCGCGCGATATTGTGCGCATCGATATTGAGGATAATGGGCCTGGCATCCAAGCCGCTGAGCTTGAGCGCGTGTTCGAGCCCTTTCGCCGGATCGAGACCAGCCGCAACCGCCGCACCGGTGGCACCGGGCTTGGTTTGGCGATTGCGCGCAACGCGGTCCGCGCGCATGGCGGCGATATCACGCTCGCTAATCGCCCCGGCGGCGCGGGGCTGATTGCGAGCGTGTTTATGCCGCTTTGATCGCGTTTGGTCAGGCGGCGGGTTGTTCTGATTGATCGCCCGAGAAAAACTCTTTGATCACTTGGGGTTTCGCCGCTTCCTCTTCGACGAGTTCCTTTTTCGATAATTTACCGACCAATGTTTTCGGTAGCGTATCGCGAATCTCGATGGCTTTCGGGATTTCGATTTTGTTCAGATGTTCCTTAAGAAACTCCAAAATCTCGATCTCGGTTGCTGCGGAGCCAGGACGGAGCGTGACGAATAATTTCGGCGCCTGGCCGCGATAGGCGTCGGGAATCCCGATGGCAATCGCATCCTGCACCGCCGGATGCTGATAGGCCGCTTCCTCGATCACGCGCGGATACACATTATAGCCGCTGCACAGGATCAAATCCTTGATCCGATCAACAATGAACAAATAACCGTCCGGGTCGAGATAACCGATATCGCCAGTGCGCAGCGCGCCATCGATGAAGACTTTCGCGGTTTCATCGGGACGATCCAAATAGCCTTTCATCACCTGCGGGCCGCGCACGCAAATCTCGCCCTTTTCGCCTTGCGGCATGAGCCGCTCAGGATGTTCGGGATCGCGGATTTCGACAATCGTGCCCGGCAGCGCCATGCCGACCGAATTACGCTTGACCAAATCAGGCGGCGTCGCGGTCACCACCGGCGACGCTTCGGACAGGCCATAGCCTTCGAGAATCGCGCATTTGGAGAGCCGCTCGAACCGCTCGGCGGCCTCAGCGGCGATGGCGGCGCCGCCGGAGATGCAGAATTTGATATAGGACAAATCCATGCCAGTGCCAGCATGGGTGCTAACCGCAGTGAATAAGGTCGGCACGCCGGGCATGATGGTCGGGCGTTTACGGTCGATTGCCGCCATCAGCATTTTAACATCGAGCCGAGGCATCAACACCAGCTCCGCGCCGATGGCGATGCCGAGATTCATCACCGCCGTCATCGCGAACACATGGAAAAATGGCAAAATGCCCATGATCCGCTCACCACCTTCATCCAAAGGCGGTGAGCCGGCCAGCACTTGCTGGACATTGGCGGTGATATTGCCATGGGTTAGCATCGCCGCTTTTGGCACGCCGGTGGTGCCGCCGGTGAATTGCAGGGCCGCGACATCGTTCAGCGGATCGATCGCGACCGGTGTCGGCGCCTTCGCCCCTTTGACCAAGGCCGAAAACCGTACGTAAGGCGCCGTCGCCGGGATCGCCGACCGCTCGGCGGATTTGAACAGTCGGAATGCAATCGATTTGATCGTCGGCAGCGCCTCGGCCATCGAACAGACAATCACCTGATCGAGCAATTTCTGCGCCACCAATCCAGCAATTTTGTCGTGGATCATCGGCACATCGAGCGACACCATGATCCGGGTTCCGGCACTCTGCGCCTGGGCAGCCAACTCACGCTCGGTATAAAGCGGGTTGAAGTTCACCACCGTGCCGCCAACCTTGAGGATCGCGTAATACATGACAATAAAATAATGCGTATTCGGCAGGCACAGACCGACGCGCGTGCCTTTGACCACGCCACGCTGCTGCAACCCGGCAGCAGCCCGATCCGCGAGCGCATTCATTTCGCGCCAGTTCCAGCCACGCCCCAGAAAATCGACGGCAGGCCGATCACCAAAACGCCGCGCCGCCTCTTCGAGCACGGTTCCCGCCGCTCGCGGAATCGGCTTGAAATCCGGCATGGCCTGTGGTTTCGCGATTGTCGTTGAACTCATTATTTCCTCCTCCACGCAGCGCGATCATCCGTCACGCGTTTAACATTATCGCCCTTAACGCTTCATAGAGAAGCCTGACGTAATGGTAATATACCAAACACGTTCCGACTCCGCAAGCGAACCATGCCCTGTTCGAATGATGCCGTTAAGTTTCGATGAAACCGAGTGGAGAGGTGAGGTGGGCGGCAGGCTGAAATAACCGAAAAAAGCCGACCGGCTATCGGCTTAATTGGGTAAACGCAACAAAAATCCGCAATTAAACGGGTCGGCGCGCGTCACATCGACTTCAAATTGACCGCCGCTGCCTTGCCGCGCTCCATTGCGATTTCGTAAGAAAGTTTTTGCCCTTCATTGAGGCTGCGCATGCCAGCAGCCTGCACGGCGGTGATGTGTACAAAAACATCTTTGCCGCCATCCTGCGGGACAATGAAGCCGAACCCTTTGGTGGTATTAAACCACTTAACCGTTCCAATCGCCATGGTCGCGTCGCTGCTCCTAAGACATCCCGCGCCGCGCGCCCGTCGCGCAGCTTGATGGGCACAACCGGATTTCAGACGTCCTGCTAAAGGCTAGGATCGCCAAGTGCAACAAGGCTAGTCCAAGTCGGTTGCGTAATTAGAGACGCAGAAATACGTGCTGCTGTCAACGCGTTTCGCTGCGCGCCCCGGCTAGGCAAGCACTGTGGCAAGCGCTGTGTAAGCGGGGGGCAAGCGTTTGGGCAAGCGCCAAAGCGTGGGGCGTAGCGGGGCCCTTCCGGTTGCGGGCAAATCGCGTCATAGTCGCTGTAGGAAGTTAGGTGCTGCGCGTGCATGCGGCCAAGAAACTCACGGAGGATCAAAAAATGACCGACCAACGCGTTCCGGTTAAACCCGAAATCGCCGCCCATGCGCTGATCGGCGCCGATCGCTATCAACACATGACCGCGCAAGCCGCCAGCGATCCCGATGGTTTTTGGGCCGCCGAAAAAGACCGGATCGACTGGATCAAAGCGCCCACTATAATCAAAAATACCAGTTTCACCGGTAATGTTTCGATCAAATGGTTCGAAGATGGCGTGCTGAACGCCGCCGCTAACTGTCTGGACCGGCATTTGGCCATGCGCGGCGACCAGGTGGCGATCATTTGGGAGGGCGATGATCCCAACGACAGCAAACACGTCACCTATCGCCAGCTTCACGCCGAAGTCTGTCGCATGGCGAATGTGCTGAAATCGCTCGGCGCCCAAAAGGGTGACCGGATCACCATTTACTTGCCCATGGTGGTCGAAGCCGCCGTCGCGATCCTGGCCTGCGCGCGGATTGGTGCGATCCATTCGGTGGTGTTTGGCGGTTTTTCGCCCGATAGCCTGGCTAACAGGATCCAGGATTGCGATTCCAAATTATTGATCACCGCCGATGAAGGTCGTCGCGGCGGCCGTCGGGTGCCACTGAAAACCAATGTCGATGCCGCCTTGAAAACCTGCCCGATGCTCAAGGCGGTGCTGGTGGTCAAAGTGACCGGCGGCGCGGTCGAGATGGAAGCCGGGCGCGACCACTGGTATCACGAGCGCAGCGCCACCGTGCCCGCCGATTGCCCGCCCGAGCCGATGAATGCCGAAGACCCGCTATTCATTCTCTATACCTCCGGCTCAACCGGCAAACCCAAAGGCGTGCTGCACAGCACCGGCGGCTATATGGTCTGGGCCAGCTTCACCCATCAGTATGTGTTTGATTACCATCCTGGTGAGATTTACTGGTGCACCGCGGATGTCGGCTGGGTCACCGGCCATAGCTATATTATCTATGGTCCGCTCGCGAACGGCGCCACCACGTTGATGTTCGAGGGCATCCCGAACTATCCCGATAGTTCGCGCTTCTGGCAGGTGATTGATAAGCACAAGGTCAATATATTCTACACCGCCCCGACCGCGATCCGCGCGCTGATGCGCGATGGCGAGGCGCCGGTGCAAAAAACCTCGCGCGCCTCGTTGCGGATTTTGGGGAGTGTCGGTGAGCCGATCAATCCTGAAGCCTGGCTGTGGTATTATCGGGTGGTCGGCGATAGCCGGTGCCCGATTGTCGATACATGGTGGCAAACCGAAACCGGCGGTATTCTGATCAGCCCGCTGCCTGGCGCGGTTGATCAAAAACCAGGCTCAGCCACCTTGCCGCTGCCCGGCGTCAAGCCGGTGATTGTCGATGCCGAGGGTCATCCGTTAGAGGGCGCGGTCGAGGGTAATCTTTGCATTGCCGATAGCTGGCCGGGCCAGATGCGCACCGTGTTCGGCGATCATGAGCGATTCATCCAAACCTATTTTTCCACCTTCAAAGGCTATTATTTCACCGGCGATGGCGCGCGGCGCGATGCGGATGGCTATTACTGGATCACCGGTCGGGTCGATGACGTCATCAACGTATCGGGTCACCGGATGGGCACGGCAGAGGTCGAATCAGCCTTGGTCGCCAATCATCAAGTCGCCGAAGCCGCCGTGGTTGGCTTTCCGCATGATATTAAAGGGCAGGGCATCTATGCCTATGTCACGCTCAAAGCCGGGATCGAGCCGACCGATGCGTTGAAAAGAGACCTGATCGTCTGGGTGCGCAAAGAAATCGGCCCGATTGCAGCGCCTGACGTTATTCAATGGGCGCCGGGCCTGCCGAAAACCCGTTCGGGCAAAATCATGCGGCGGATTTTGCGCAAAATCGCGGCGAACGAAACCGATAGTCTGGGCGACATCTCAACCCTCGCCGATCCGGCGGTGGTCACCGAGCTTGTCGATAACCGGCATCAATAAAGGTGCAATATCATGACAATACGCACAATAAGTGAGCACCAAGCGGGCAAGGTGCATCGGATATTAGGGTCGGGCGGTGTCGGCTTGCATGTGCGTGAATGGGGGCCGGCAGACGCGCCGCCAATCCTGTTCATCCATGGCTGGTCGGCGAGCTATTTATCCTGGCACAACCAATTCGATTCTGCCCTGCGTGACCGACATCGGATCATTTGCCTTGATTTGCGCGGTCATGGCTTTTCCGACAAGCCGCTCGACCCCGAACTCTATCAAAATGGCGCGCATTGGGCCGATGATATCGCGGCGGTGATCATTGAATTACAACTCAAGCGCCCGGTGCTGGTCGGTTGGTCTTATGGCGGCTTCGTGATCTCGGATTATCTGGCACGCCATGGCAGCAAAAATGTCGGTGCGGTCAATTTCGTCGGTGCGGCGGTGATTTCCTCGAACCCGCCCAGCCATATTGGTGAAGCCTTCATCGATGGCGCGCTGATGGCGGCGAGCGATGATCCGGCGGTGATGATCGAAGGGGTGCGCCATGTGGTGCATTGCACCACCCATCAACCGCTATCGGTTGCCGATACCGAACGCGCTTTGGTGTCGCTGGCGCTGACGCCGCCGGTGGTGCGCGCGTTTCTGCTCATGCGCACCCTCGATTTCACCGCAACTTTGCAAAAACTCGACCGGCCTTGCTTGGTCACCCAGGGCGACAATGACGCGGTGGTGCTGCCCTCGATGGCCGCTCACATCGCGGCCTCAGTGCCGGGCGCGCGCTTATCCAGCTACGCCCATTGCGGCCACGCGCCTCAGCAGGAACACCCAGAACGGTTCAACACTGAACTGGCCGATCTGGTTCGGTCACTTTAATCCAGCCATCAAGGAGCACACCATGATCGCCGTCACCATCCTTTATCCCACCACCGAAGGCGCGCATCTGGATCTGGATTATTATCGCGACCGCCATATGCTGATGGTCGCTGAACTTTGGCGGCCCATGGGGTTGCGCAATGTGCGGGTGCTGGCGGGCCAACCCGGCCCCGATGGCGCGCCCGCGCCATTTGCGCTGATGACCACACTCGAATTCGACGATCTGGCCAGCGTTCGCGCTGCCGCCAAAGCCCACGGCGCCACCCTGTTTGGCGATGTTCCCAACTTCACCTCGATCAAGCCGGTCACCCAGTTCAGCGATATAATGATTTAGAAAGTTTTACTTTACTTCGAGAGACTTCCATGACTATCTGCGTTTGGTCGATCGGAGCGGTGCAGATGATGTCAATCAATTGGAAACGGATGCTTGCCGGTGCCGTCGCGGCCTTCATGGTCGCGGGCAACGCCTCGGCGTGCCTCAATCAAAGCAGCACCCAGGCTCTCGATGTGGTGGGGCTCAAATCGGCGCTGATGGTCAGCGCGTTAACCTGCGGCCAGCGCGCGCAATATAATCAATTCATGAACCGCTTCCAGCCGACCGTGCTGCACGCGCAGCATCAAGTAGATGCGTTTTTCCGCAGGCAGCATGGACGTTTTTTCCATCGCTATGAAGATCGCTACGTTACCAATGTCGCGAACGTACAATCCTCTGCCGGCATCAGCCAGGGCGTGAATTTTTGCAGCCAAAGTATGGTCCTGTTCGGTCGGGTGCTCGGTTTGCACAATGCTGCGGCAATGGAAAAATTCGCCCAGCAGCAACCGGCCAGTGAGCCGAACGTGATGGTCACCTGCGGCATTGCCGAATCCCGTTCATTCCGTCTCCTCGCCGAGCAGGCGCCGCTGCCCTGAGCGGCATTACACCCAAATCCGAACCGGTATCGCTGGTCGGCGCGCCGAATTTCCGTGCGGTCAAACCCTATCGCGCTGCCGATGGTCGTCAGCTTCGCCCCGGCAGCCTGTTTCGCTCCGGCGAATGTTCGGCCTTGACCGATGCTGATTTGCGCAAAATCGACGCGCTTGGCATCCAACTCATTTGCGATTTGCGCAGCACCGACGAACGCCGCCGATTTCCCACAAGCTGGCACCAGCCAGTGCGCACGCTCACTTTGCCCAGCGCGAGCGATCATGGCGCGGGCATGGCCTCGCTATTGGAACGCTTGCAAGCGCAACCCGGCCCTGACGGCGCACGGCAAACCATGCTCGATTTATACGCGGCGTTGCCCGGCCTGTTATTGCCCATTTTGCATGAACAAATCGCCCTGATGCTGGGTCAGCAGGGATTGCCTACTTTGCTGCATTGCCATGTCGGCAAAGACCGCACCGGCGTTGCAATCGCGATTATTTTGCAGGCGGTCGGGATTTCGCACGCGCAAATCCTGGATGATTTCCAGCAATCGAACCAGCATCTCGATATCGAGCTGATTTACGCGGCATTGGGCCGCGCGGTCGCCCGCGCGTTAGGCACCCCGCTCGACCGGGCAACTCTGGACGCCCTCGGCCAAGCCGACCCCGATTATCTGCGCGCGGCCTTTACCGCGATTGAACAAACCTATGGCGGTTTTGAATTCTATTGGCATGCTCTTGGTTTTTCGGAAGCGCAGCGTGCGGCGTTGGCTGATTTGATGCTGATATAGCACGAGCCAAGCGCCCACAAAAAACCCCGGCGCGAGCCGGGGTTCTCGTTGGAGCGATCACGCAGATTAGTGGAGGATAATTTCCACGCGACGGTTTTGCGGCTCACGCACGCCGGGGCCAGTCGGCACCAGCAGGTGGGTTTCGCCAAAGCCTTTGATCACGATGTCTTGCTTCGGCACGCCATCGGAAACCAACTTCGCGGCAACCGT